>NZ_JBIMSN010000141.1:0-75298 GCF_043944905.1 Antrihabitans spumae | reverse complement strand
CCGCCGAGTCCCATTCACGAACCCTTTCAGGCCCGCACTAAGGATGGTGCCCTAGTGACCGAATCCCAGAGCAATCTGATCGACCGCTACCAGCAGTACCGAACCCGACGGTTCCTTGCCAACGAAAGTCAGACGTCGTCATGGCTACCCGGCTGGCGTACCCAGAAGCGCAGACGCATCCTCGTCGGCGCATTGCTGGCGATCTTCGTCGCGATGCTCGCGGTAGGCGTGGTCTGCCACTTCGGTGTCGAGTGGGCACCGTTGCTGTGGCTGCCCGCCTGCCTGGTATTCATGCCGGTCTGGGTTGCGTTGCGGGCGCCTCCGGACGTCAGGACGACGCCCCCGAGGCTGTACTCGACGAATTCGAAATCGACCAACGCAACGGCGCTCGTTCGATCGGCTTCGCAGTCATGCAATCGCTCGGCTTGATTGCGGCCTGCTACCTCATCTTCGGAGCTGTCATCACCAACGGCGACAACGGCGACATGGTCTATGCAGGTGGGATCTTCACTCTGATGGCAGTACTCATCGGCGGTTGCACGCCGGCCATGATTCTGGCCTGGACTCGACCCGACCCCGATGTCGACGACATCTCCTGAAAGGAGTTACGGCCATGAGGACCCCCGATTCGCTACTTATCGCCGAAGATCTGCTGGTCTTGTTTCTCGACGACGCGAGCGGTAAACCGCATGCCGATTCGACGGCGCTACCCCGCGCGCTGGCCGGTGCCGTGCTCCTCGAGCTTGCGATGGCTGACCGAATCCGCGTCACCGAGCCGGGCGAGGATGTGCGCAAGGGCCACATCGTTACCATCGGGACCGCCAAGCGTCCCGCTGATCCGGTTCTCGCACGCGCCTTCGAACTGCTGAAGAATTCTCGACCGATGAAACCTCAGCGCGCAATCGAGAAGCTGGGCAAGGGTTTACGCGAGCAGGTCACCGAACGTGTCATCGCCCGCGGCTGGGTTCGAGCTCAGCACGACAAGGTGCTCGGAATCTTCCCGCGGACCAAGCTCCCAGCACGCGACGGCAGCCACAAGGCGTCGATCAGGGCGGAGCTCGAGTCGGCGTTGCTCGGCAAGACGGAGCCGACACAACGGTCCGCGGCACTGATCTCGCTGCTGTCGGCCGCCGATGTGGTCCACAAGGTCTTCCCCGACGCCGAGAAGCGGGCAATCAAGAAGAGCGCCAAAGAGATTGCCGAAGGCGAGTGGGCTGGAGCCGCTGTACGCAAGGCGATCAGCGACATCAACACAGCCATAATGACGGCAGCCATCGTCTCGACATCAGCGGGCGCGGCATCCTCGACCTGAACGCCGCGGATCGGCCCAACGGTCGGTGCAGGATCCGAGCCCGTTACGTGTGCCGCGTAGTATTGGCCCCCCTGGTCAGGTACCGATGAGCGCCCTCGTATTCTTCGGCGATGCTCGCTCGCGCTTCGTCACGATCGCCATTCTCCAACGCATCTATCAGTCTCTGGTGCAGTTGGCGGGACCGTGCGACCCATTCACTGCTGTCCACATAGATAGTGAATGGCGTGTATTTATTGGCGTACGCCAATAAATTGGTCAATTTCCTGGAATCCGCGACATGAATGAGCGCCTCATGAAAGCTGCGCTCCCATGTGATCGGCTGAGCAGCCTCTGCATTGTTCAATTCCTCCAATCGAGTCAATTGCGCAGCGGTGATCCGATCGAGGCAACGGTCGATAAGCCGCTGGTATATCTCAGTCTGAATCCACAGCATGTCCTCGACATCTTCGCGAGATAGACGAGCGACGACAAACCCTCGGTAAGGGAGCAGTTCGACAAGATCTTCGGCCTCGAGTCTCATCAGTGCCTCACGCACCGGGGTATTGCTTACTCCCAATTGACGGGAAGTTTCTTCTAGTCGAATTCGAGCGCCTGGCGCATACTCGCCGTTCAGTATCCGCTTACGCAGCGTCGTCGTCACGACATCAGTGATCGGTTTGCGCCCCGAAGGCGTCACTATCCGGTTCCCTTGGCGTGCACGATTTCCCATTCGAGGTGGCAGCAGTCAAGCCCCGAGCATAGTGCACATCTGGTCACTCGAGCAGTGCCACCACGCCGGTCTTCGACGCCGTGCCCCCAGGGACCGCAGGCCACCAATTCAGCCTTCCTAGCAGCATCATCGTCGACGGTATGACGACCAAACGAATCAAGGTCGCATCGATGAGTATTGCTACCGACAGCGCGACCCCAATGACGCGGATATTGCCATCGGGGTCGAGTGCGAAGCCGGCAAAGACCGCGATCATGATTAAAGCGGCAGGCGCGATGACTTGCGCCGAGCTTGCCACACCGCTGACGATCGAGCGCTGATTCGCATCATCATCGTCGGTCGACTCGAGATAGTCTTCGCGAACTCTGGACAGAATGAATACTTCATAGTCCATCGAGAGACCAAAGACAAGAGCGAACACCAATATTGGCATAAATGATGGAATCGGCCAATCCCATGCCAACTGAAAGACCGCGACAATTACGCCTAACGAGGCTGCAATGGAGAATCCGTTCAGTACTGCAGATTTGGCAGCAACGACAGGAGCGCGAAAGGAAATTAGCAGAGCAACGAAAGAGAGTGCAATAGTCACGCCGACCACGAGCATCAGTCGCTCGTCGATTCGTTTGGTGAAGTCCACATACGCCGCACTTGCCCCACCGACGCGCACCGGCGATTCGGCGGTGGACATCGACCGCAAACGATCGACGAGGTCGGCAGTTCGGGTGGAGCGTCCTGCTGCGACCGGCACGACATGCAGGACGGAAGTTGTCTCCGAACGCGCGATGATAGTTGCACTTGCGACGTCAGAATCAGTTTGCACTTCTTGCCGGAACAACTCGGCGCGCGGATTCCCGCCGGCCCCGGTGTAAGTAACCAATAGTGGATCGTTGGCGCCGGCCGTAAATTTCGCCGCAATGATGTCGTAGGCCCGGCGCTGGGTATGGCTCGTCGGATCGACGCCTGCGTCGAGTTGTCCCAAGCGCATGAAAGCTATTGGCGAGGACAGGAGAAATATGGTCGCCAGTGCGAATGCCAAATATCGCCAGGGACGCTCCGTCACGTGGTGCGTCCATCGCGACCACCGTCGCACTGTCGCAGATTGTCCCGCCGCGAGGTTGGCCAGGGACGGCATCACAGATATTGCCCTCGAGCCAGTGGTAGCCAGCAGAGCCGGCAGCAACGTGAGCGAGGCGAGAACGGCGAGTAGCACTGTCAGGCTGGACGCATAGGCCATGAAGGAAACAGGCGGAAGTCCGGCGAGAGTAAGTCCTGCCAATGCGAGCACAACGGTCAATCCGGCGACTGCCACTGAGCGCCCGGCGACCGCGCTCGCTCGTTCGAGGGCGACGTCAACTTCGGAGCCGCCGGTGACTTCGGATCGATACCGGCTGACGTAAAACAGCGCGTAATCGATCGCGACACCGAGTCCGATCATGGTCGCGAGCGTCGAGGCCGTGGTCGGAACCGTCGTCCAAGCGCTGAGGGTCGATAAGAGGGAAATTCCTGTTCCGATCGCGATCGCCGCTACGACGAGGCATATTCCCGCGGCGACAAAGTTTCCGAACACCGCGACCAAGACAACGAGTGCGACGCCGAAGCCCACCGCTTCCGCCCACACGGATCCACGCTTCGCCGTTTCGACAAGGAGTTGCCCCCCGAATTCCACTACCAGTCCGGATTCCACGGCCACCTGCATCGATGCTCGCAGTCGATCTACATCATCGAGAGTCAGTTCATGAACACTTGCGGCGTAGCCGACATCCGCTATTGCAGCCCGTCTATCTCTCGAAACCCCTTCCGTCGCATAGGGATCGGACACACTGAACACGTCGGGCGCCGAGCGCAATTCCGCTAACGAATGCGTGACGGCCTCGACGTACTTCCGCTGAGTGATGTCGTCGTTGGCGGCGAACACGATGATCGCGTTCGTTCCCGCGAGGCGCGGATCGACCTCTTCTGCAGTCTCCAACGCCGCTGCGGAGTCCGAGCCGGGGACGCCGAAGTCGTTACTCGCATGTCCGCCGAACACGATCGCTGACGAGACGCTGCCCACGAACGCGATCAACCACAGCGTTATGACCACCCTCCGGAATCGCGTCGAAACCCGCGCAACTCGTGCGGTCGATCGAGCTAGAAGGCCATAGTCGCCGTTGCCTGCCATGGTCGCTACGATTCCGCCGAATGTCCGGTCTGACCGGCATTCGAAAGCTCGAAGACGTACGACGGCCTGCCCGACACCCGGTCGTAGTCGCTATATCCTTGCCATACCTCGTCAAGGTAAGCCAGCGCTACCTCACGCTCGTCACCCGTAAGGATCCGAGCGTTGTGGCTGGTGGATCGGCCCGCGATTGCGGTCTCGCATTTGCCGGACCGCGCCAGAAGAGATGCCCAGACGGGATGTGTCGGGCGTCCGAAGTTCGTGCCTGCGACATAGGTGGACCCGCGTCGTTGCGCGTAAACCAGGCGAACAGCTTCTGCGTTCGATCGCTCGAGGCAGGTGACCGTGAGGGTCAGCGATGGAATCCGACCGAGCCTCGTCAACGAGAATCGTTCGTCCGTTGTTGCGGCCATCAACCTGTCGATCTTGACCAGAGGTGATGCCACCCGGCGGAAATAGCCCTGGCGTGCCCACCCGGCGCTGATGCGCCTACCCCACGATCTCGGCGGAGACCGTCTCAGGACGTGGGACACAGTGAGTCGGAGTCCTCGCGCGACTCCCACAAAACTGTTGATGTACACACGTGGCACAGAGATTTGTGTGACTCCCTGCATGGCTTCGACTACACGCGCTGCGGTCCCCTCTGGCATGAAAAGTGGCGGGAACAAGCGCATCTGAGCGACGATGACGCCGCAATCACGCAATACCAGATCTTGCAGAGATCCCTCGACCAACTGGGTCAACGTCGAATTTGATCGCTGGGGGAAAAAGCGTCGGTTCATCTCGAGTCGGATGTGGAGACCATCGCCGATGACCTTGGATAGCACACTGGACTCCGCGCAGATGCGGTCCAACCCTTCGCGGAGTTCTTTTGTTTGCTGTTTGCGAAGAGCATGCGCCTCGTCGTTGTCGACGGCTGTCAGGGCATTGAAGGCTATCGCGGCGGTCAATTGATTCCGGTACTGGTCAGCGAGACGAGCAGCGGCGGCTGGGAAGTAATTGTGTGCATTAACCGCCACCTGAGGAGTTGTGAGGACCAATCCGACTGGGGTGGCCATGTCAGAAAATGGTTTTGCGATTGTCACGATATCGGCCGGCCTCATCTTCGAGGAGTGCGCGAAAAAGTCGTCGCCGCTGCGCCAGACTCCCGAGAGTATCTCATCGATGCCCACGAGAAAATGACGACTGCGGCGCATTGAATCCACAAGGTCCAGCACGTCCTGCGGTATCGCCTTGCACGACATTCCTTGCACACATTCGAACCAGACCAGACCAATTTCTCGATCGTCGAGGATCGCTTCGATGTTCAGCACCGCATCATGCGCCCAAGGGTCGGCATAAATTACAGACTCGGAGTACGGCCTGAACGGATCGCTGATCGTAGCTGATCGTTGTGGCCCGTTGCGGCTGAAGCTCAGTGGGAGAAGCGTTTTACCTGCAAAGTTTCCGTCGAAGGTGAGGATTTTGGGTCTGTCGGGAAGCGCGAGTCGCGCAAGTGCAATGGCCGTCTCGACGGCCGTTGCTCCGCTCACCGCGCAGTAAATTTCGGAGTAGCCGGTGAGTTCGTGCAGGGATCGCTGCAGTTTGCCTATGTAGTCGGTCGACGGGTCGAACCAATCAGTCAAGTCCGAGATGTCGGATGGGTTGTGTCCTCGCAGGTTCGCGCCAGTTCCCCCAGCCATGTCGAGGATTCTTCGACCGCACCCTAGGGCCATGTCCGCGCCGAACGCCGTTTGGATATCGATATCGATGCCGAACGCTTGCAACCAGATCGCCGCCTGCGGATTGACGTGATCTTCGAAGTAGCGGTTACGAGACTGCGGATCTTTTGTGATGAGGTCGAATACAACTTCGTCGGCGTGGTCGACGGCGTCGGCGGCACGCAGGGTCGTGATCGCCAGGCTCAACGCGATCCCGTTCGCGCCGAACGTTGACGAGTGCGCTAGCGCATTGATCGGGTGATTCCAGATCTTGTACGCGTGTGGCGTCATCACGAACGCACCAAACGGGAGCATTCGGTTCGTCAGCGCTTCTCCGTATGCATGAACATCGAACTTCACGGTCGAGATCTGAAATCGGCCGCTCGCTACGGCGCGCGACAGGTCGCGGTCGTCACATCCGATTGACATCACTCCGAGTTCGGCACATCTTGCGACAAGCCGACGCAGTTCGCAAACGTCAATGTCTTCCTCGACGATATAGACGAGTGCCGCAGGCGGGACGTGTGATTCGTCGAGGAGGCGACTGGCCGCGGCGATGTCGGCCACCACCTCGAGACCTGGAACCAAATCACTGTGTGCTGCAAGTCGGGTCGGATTGTAGTGCTGGGCGATTCGCCCGTCGCGGTCGACTAGTATCGCAGTGCCGACGGACCCCTTTGCCCTCGCCGTATGGCGTGCGAGCTTGACCGCGCCGGATATGGCCTCTTCGAACGAGTTGGCGAAGCACGTGTAGTACTTCGTTCGAATCGGGTAGTGCATCCTGCTCAGCAAGTAGCCCAGTTGCGCCGATTCGTCACTGACCGACACTCCGGCAAACAGCAAATTTGGGTTTCCTCGTTCGGCGAACCGGGCGATGTGCTCGATTGTTGATGCGGTAGGTGCCGAAAAACGTGTCATCGTTCTCTCATTCCATGGCGTCGCTGTCGTTCAACCGCATTGGCATCGATTGCCAACCTCGAAGGAATGTCGAAGTCCGTCGCGTGCACTCGGCTGACGGTGAAAGATTCGGGAATCTCTTGAACAATCTCGATAGCGCGATTTCTCCTTCGACGCGAGCGAGATGCGCACCAGTACAGAAGTGGCGACCCCCACCAAAAGTAATATGATCCTTTGCGTTGATTCGTTTGATATCGAATGTGTACGGGGCGGGGAACACGCTGGGATCGTGATTCGCACCGGACACCAAGATAAAGGTGCCGCGGGGAACTCGAACATCTCCGATCCAATCGTCCTCGTTCGCCTTCCGAACGGTTCCGAGAACCGGTCCGTCGATACGGAGGATCTCGTCGATCGCGTTCGGCCAATGCTGCGGCTCGCTCTTCAGTATCCGGAGCTGTTCTGGATGTTGAGTGAGCAGCTGTATTCCGCTACCGATCAGGTTCACCGTTGTCTCGAACCCAGCGAGCACAAGCAGCGACAACAGCGCCTTCGCCTCTCGACGCGTGAGTGGGGGCTGGGGTTTGCCGAGGTCCTTCGCGAGGATTCCGACAAGTCCAGCTGGCTTGCGACGACCCCGCAGGATGAGCCGGAACTGTTCGTCTATCCACGTATCGAGACGCTCTATGCATCGCTCGACCTGAGAAAATTCCTTGAAAGGCCGACCGATTTCGAGCATCTTGACCGATTCGTCACCCAGTGTCGCTAGCATACGGGCCTCGGCGTCGCTCATTCCGAGGATCTTTGCGCTAACTTTCGCAGGTATCACCTTGCAGTAGTCGGAGACGAGGTCCACCTCTCGCATTACGCCAAGGCCCACCAGCGTGTCGTCGACGATTTCCGTGATGTCGTCGCGGATCGCACGCGCATTCGCCGGCGTGAAGTAACGCGCCACGTACTGCCGTAATTTTCGGTGGTCGACACCGTCGAGGACGACCATCGATGGGCGCTCGAAAGGGTTCGCAGGACCCTTCATCACGGCGTTGTCGTACAGGGCCGACATCCAATCCGGATAGATCATCTGGAAGGTCGGTGGCGTGTATTTTTGTCTGCCAAGACGTAACGCGATTCGCGATGACCGGTAACGACATAGCCGATCATGCCAGTTGTTACTGGCATCGACCGGATCGCCGAGTGGTAGGTGCGCAGCCCGTCTTGCGTCGCGCAATCGCCATCGAACACAGTTGACCAAGGATCAGAGGGGCGTAGGCGCATCGCTACCCGCGCCGCCCCATCTCTGAGTACCCACTTGCCGTATGCAGTTGCTACCGTCCCTACCCCCATGGCGATATTATTTTATTTAATATGATTGTTGTCAACAGGATGGTTCATCGTTCGGGCAACCCCAGCTTGCGGTAACGGGCCATACGCAACGACAGTCGCTCCGTCGACTCGACCGCCGCAAGTTCGCGCAGCTCGGCGGAGATGGCCGCAACCATCCGGACTGCGAACTCCGCGGGTTCGTCTGCGGCATCGTCGAATTCACCGACGATGCAGTCGACGATGCCGGCCGCCAACAGATCCGCGGATCGAACACCCTGAGCCGCAGCCATTTCGGGTGCATGCTCGGTGTCGCGGTGGACGATCGCACTCGCCCCCTCGGGCGGCAGCGGTGCAAGCCAACCGTTCTGCGCGGCGATGACGCGGTCGGCCGGTAGCAGCGCCAATGCACCACCGCCACTGCCCTGCCCGAGCAGTACCGAGATCGTCGGGGCGTCGAGTGTCACGAGATCGGCTATACACCGCGCGATTTCAGGAGCAAGCCCACGTTCCTCTGCTTCCTTCGACAGCGACGCACCGAGAGTATCGATCACGAGCACAAGCGGTATCTGCAGTTCCTCGGCGAGACGCATCGCTCGCCGGGCCTCGCGTAGGGCCGCCGGACCCATTGCCCGATCGACCGACTGACCGTCCCTGTCGTGTCCGAAGAGCACACACGGCCTGCCGCGGAATCGGGCAAGCGAATGAAGCACCGTCCGATCCGCTTCACCCTGCCCGGTACCGCTGAGCGGCACTCGTTCGGTCGCATGGCGAAGTAACTGCCGAATCCCCGGCCGGTCCACGCGGCGCGACGACAGCACCGACTGCCATGCGTCGACGTCGGCGGCCGCCGCTGTCACCACGGGGACGGCAGAGACGCTGTCGCGCACCGTTCCCGTCATCACACACAGCGCCCGGTGCATGAGGTTGCGTAACAACGCAACTGGGACAACTCCGTCGATGACGCCGTTGCGATAGAGGTTCTCGGCCGTCTGCACGCCGGTCGGAAAGTCTTCGCCGTAGAGCGCTTGGTAAACCCGCGGTCCGAGGAATCCGATCATCGCGCCGGGCTCGGCAACGGTGACCTGCCCGAGCGATCCCCACGACGCGAACACCCCGCCCATCGTCGGATTGCGCAGATAGACCAGATACGGCAGGTGTGCCTTCTTGTGAACGGCAACCGCCGCAGCGATTTTCACCATCTGGACGAATGCGAGTGTGCCTTCCTGCATCCGAGTGCCACCCGACGTCGGCGACGCAACCAGAGGCAACCGTTCTGCGGTCGCACGTTCGATCGCCGAGACGATCCGCTCGGCGGCGGCAACACCGATCGAGCCCGCCAGGAACCGAAACTCGCACGCGATCACCGCAACCCGACGACCCCGAACCGAACCCTCGCCTGTCAGCACCGATTCGTCGACCCCGGATCGCTCGGTGGCCGAGGCGAGGTCGGCCGTGTAGCGCTCGGACGGCGACACGTCGATCGGCGTGCGATCCCAGCTGACGAAGCTCCCTGGATCGAGTACGTGGGAAATCAGGTCGCCTGCCGAGATCGTTGCACTCACAGACTTCAGACTAAGCGGCGCTCCTCAGAGAATCCTCAGAAACAGCTCAGTGACCTGCCATGTTGCGGTTCTAGGGTCGCAATTATGAAGCCACGAAACCCCCGCATGATCCGTATGCTGCCAGCCGTCCTCGCCACCTCCGCCGCATTGGCGACAGGTGCGCTACTCGCTCCCGGCACCGCCGTCGCCGACCCCGCGTCAGCGGCAGGACCTTTGCTGCAGACCACCTGCTCGTTCGATCAGATCGACGCCGCCCTGCACGACCGAGCACCGCAAGTCGCGAACAATCTCGACGCGAATCCTGACCGCAAGGACATGCTCAGGCAGTTCTTCGCCCTGCCCGTCGACCAGCGCCAGGCGGCGCTGGACGCCTACCTGGCCGCCAATCCGGACCTGCAAGCACAGCGCGACCAGCTCCGATCCGGACCCTACGCAGACCAGATCGCGGCAAAGGCTGCCGAGATCGCCGACACCTGCCACAGCTACTGATAGCGCTCGAAGATTACCTCGCCAGGCACAATGAGCTTGTGAGCGGTCAAAGTGCGGCCAGCGTTCTCGTTGTCGACGACGACGAGGACGTTCTGGCCTCCGTCGAGCGTGGCCTTCGGCTGTCCGGCTTCACGGTGCTCACGGCCCGCGATGGCGCCGCGGCGTTGCGCAGTGTCGCTGCCAATTCGCCGGACGCGATCGTCCTCGACATGAACATGCCGATACTCGACGGCGCAGGTGTGGTGACGGCGCTGCGAGCGATCGGAAACGACGTTCCCATCTGCGTACTGAGCGCTCGCAATTCGGTGGACGACAGAATCGCAGGCCTCGAATCCGGAGCCGACGACTATCTGGTCAAACCGTTCGTCCTTGCCGAGCTCGTCGCCAGAATCCGCGCCTTGCTTCGCCGCCGAGCCGACACGACCACTACGAACTCGACCGAGGGCGGCATCACCGTCGGACCGGTCGAGATCGATCTACCCGGCCATCGGGCCCGGTTGGCAGGCAACGACATCGAACTCACCAAGCGCGAATTCGAACTGCTTTCCACCCTCGCGCGCAACACCGGCGTGGTGCTGAGTCGCGAGCGTCTGCTGGAATTGGTGTGGGGCTACGACTTCGCTGCCGACACGAACGTCGTCGACGTTTTCATCGGATATCTGCGACGCAAGTTCGAGGTGGACGGTCATCCGCGGGTGCTGCACACGATCCGTGGCGTCGGCTTCGTGCTGCGAGAACCACGGTGACACGGACGTATTCGCTGCGCGCACGGGTCGCAGCTGCCACCGCTCTCGGCGCGACGATCATCGTCGTCGCGCTCGGCTTCATCGTGTCTCAGGCCATCGAGCGCAACAATCTGCAGCAGATCGATCAGCGGCTCGAAACGGTGTCGAAGCTAGTGCTGTTGAACGCCGATATCGCGGTTCGAGTTTTGTCGGTGCTCGGTCCGTCGAACGATCTTGCGTTGACCTTTCGCAATGCTGACGGTTCCGTCGGCGGAACGACCAGCGTCGAGCTACCCGCCCTCGCCGACGGCTCACGCACCGTCGATGTCGACGGCACGCCCTATCGCGTCTTCACCACGACTGTGGAAAGGCCTGCGGAACAGAAGGTTTCACTCGGCCTACCGGCGGAAGAGGCAGCCCGCGCAACTGCCGACCAGCGACGCTACGTCGTCGCGGCAGGCGCACTTGCGATCGCAGCATCCGGAGGGCTCGGCTGGATCTTCGGCGGCAGGGCCGTTCGGCCGATCGTCGAGTTGACGCGTCGGATCAGCGCCGGACAACCTCAGCCGGCCAAACAGGCAGGCGGGGTGCGCGAGGCCGACGAACTCGGGGACGCACTCACAGCAATGCTGCAGCGAGTCGACGATGCGCAGGCCGACACGACGGCAGCATTGACGACCGCGCGGGACTTCGCGGCCGCATCGGCGCACGAGTTACGCACACCGCTGACCGCAATGCGTACCGACATCGAGGTATTGCGCACACTCGATCTCGACGACGCGCAGCGGACCGAAATCCTCGACGACCTCGCGCGAACGCAAGGCCGAGTAGAAGCGACGCTCGCCGCGCTGGAGCGTTTGGCATCGGGCGAATTGGCCTCGGACAGCGACCATTCCGATACCGACGTTGTCGAGATCTGCGACATCGCTGCACAGGACGCAATGCGCCACTTCGCCGACCTCACCGTCCGCGTCGACGCCGAGCAGGCGCTGATCATGCGCGGACTTTCCGCCGGGCTACGCCTCGCCGTGGACAATGCGCTCAGCAACGCGGCACGACACGGCCGCGCGCACAACGTGGTGATCACTGCGGCGCGGCGAACCGACGATGCCATCGTTGTCACGGTCGACGACGACGGCATCGGCGTACCCAAATCGGAGCGCACCGCGGTGTTCGAGCGCTTCTACCGAGGTGCGTCGGCTGCCAAATCCGGTTCCGGTCTTGGTCTGGCGTTGGTCGCCCAGCAAGCCCAACTACACGGTGGCCGAGCCTATTTCGACGTGAGCCCGCTCGGGGGCGCTCGGCTTGTGCTCGAACTGTCGGTTAGCCGGCCGCCGACATCGCCGCGGTAGCGGGCCGCAGCTGCTCTTCCAGCCCGAGCTCGCGGGCACGAACGAGCACGGTCTCCTGCACCTGCTCAGGCAACGAGGAACCCCATGACGCCGCCACCCGCTCCTGCAGGTCGGCGGTCTGATTCGCAAGAACACGCAGCAGTAGCGGCCAGAGGTCCGCATCGATTGCGCTGGCGGCGATTCGGGTCGGCAACTCCCCGTCGCCCGCCACAACCAGTTCCAGCACGCGCCGCTGCACATCGGTGTCTGCCGCGTCGGCGATGTTCAGCAGTCCGTGCCAGACGTTCGGGTCGTCGTGATCCGCGGCTGCGGTGACCGCCGCCTCGAGCAGATCGTGTTCGTGCGCAACAGGATTACCCCCGAAGGTGCGCAGCGCGGACTCGCTGAGGTGCCCGACGAACTGCATCAGTTCCGATATCGCGTCGTTGGCAACTAAGTTGCGCACCAAAGCCCCGACGGCATCGGGGTCTTCCTGTTCGAAGAGCGTGTCGCCGATGATCTCGATCAGATCCGCGTCGATTCTGGCGAAGACGGACAGAGCCGCGATCTGCAGGTCGTCCGACCCACCGACGACAGTCGTGATGAGCCGCGCTATGCGGCCCGGAGACGCATCGATGATGACGCGCAGGATATCGCTGACGACTTTGCCCGAGTGGACGTATGCGCCCGTGCGAATCAGGCCTTCGTCGTCGTCGACTCCCGCCTCGATGGCTCTGATCAGCTCGGGCGTTGCCGCGTCCACAAACAGTCCGCCGGTGATGTAGTCCTTGCGTCTCATCAGTTCGTTGGCGATGTCGACCACGGGTCCGTGCGGCGCGACGTGCGCGATCTTGGCAACGGCCCGCGGATCGAGAAACGCCGCGGCGCTGGCGCCGTAGGCGATGTCGACCATCGTCATCGCGGCCGCGGCTTTCTTCGGATGTGCCACTGCCACAGCACCTGCCGAACGACCGGCCATTTCCGGCGATGTCACCTTCTGCACGATCGGCATGGCGATCTGCAGCGGCACGATCGGGACGAGCATCGCGATACGGCTGAACATCTCTGCGTTCTCGTCGAACATGATGCCTGCCATACGATCACGCAACGCGAACAGCTGATCGGCGCCGAGATGTTCCAGGTGCTGCACTCGCTCGACGGGTACATGCAGCAGCTTCGCCAGCATCGTGAGCTGAGCGCGCGTGACCAGGTCGCTCATTTCTTGCCAACGATGATCTTGCGGGCTGTGCCGCGAAACATCCAGGGCAGCGCGTCGATGGTTTCGTCGATCGCTGCCATCAACTGCTTCTGCTCGGTCTTACGAGCAGCCTGGAAGAGTTCGAGTATGTCGGCGGCATCGGCGTCCGACAGCTCGTCGAGGACGGGGAGCCCGTCGCCGAGCTCGCGCTTCAGATCAGCCTTCGCGGTATCGGTCACGCCAGCTCCTTTGCCGGTAACTCCAGGTCGGAGTCTATTCCACAACAAGCCTCACCAGCTTGTGACATAAAGATGACGTATCTCTCTCATTGCTCCGCGGCAGCGGTTGACCACCACACTCACAGAGTCACCTCAATCTTGGGCCAGAATGCCCGCATAACGTCGCCATAGCGTGATCTCGTGCGCAACAAGTTGACAGCAATTACAGGGATCACGGCAATCGCGATGGGTGGACTCGGCTGGTACTTCTACAGCGAGTATCACTCCACCGAGTCGGTCATCGCGTTGGTGAACGAGGACACCGGCCCGACCGGTGATCGCGTCATCGACGCACTGCTCGGTTCGACGACAGCACCCACCGGTTACAGCTGGGCCGACGGCCGCACCGACGACATCGGCGCAGCAGCCGTAACCGTCTACCTGCCAACAGATCTCAGCGACGCGATGGCATCGTTCGACACCGCTGCGCCACAACGCGCCGTGGTGACGGTCGACGTAGGCGACACCGACTTGGGTGCACAAGCCAGCGCTGCGGTGATCGACCAGATCCGTCGACAGGGTATCGACACTGCACTGCAATCGATTTCGACCGCTCGCTCCACCTTGAGCCAACTTAAGCTCGGTACGCAGTTTCTGAATGCCGGTGTCGGTGCGGCCAATTCAGGAGTCGGCCAGTTCAGCACCGGAGTCACCGGATTGATCGGCTATCTGGATGCGGCGCGCGACGGCTCGGGGCAGCTCTCGGCCGCGATCGACGAGCTTGCAGGTGTCGTCGGCGGCGCGACGGCACAGGCCGACGAACTGGCGGCGACACTCAGCTCGACGGGCGTCACGATCGGCGAGACCACAACTCGCGCAAACGAACTCGCGACCGGAGTCGACACGACCCTCGCGATCCTGCGCACACTGCCGCCAAGCCCCGAGCTGAACGGCGCGATCGAAACGCTGACGGGTGTGCGCAACACCGCGCAGCAGGTGGGCGACCAACTTGGGACCGTATCGACCTCGCTCGGCGATTCGGTCGATCCGAGCACAGACCTGGGGGCGCTACTGCAGGTCGTCGTCGGCCAATTGACAAGTGCAACAACGCAACTGTCGGACGGAGCCAACCAACTCACTGCCGG
Source organism: Antrihabitans spumae (assembly GCF_043944905.1). Classification (NCBI taxonomy): domain Bacteria; kingdom Bacillati; phylum Actinomycetota; class Actinomycetes; order Mycobacteriales; family Nocardiaceae; genus Antrihabitans; species Antrihabitans spumae. Next base: position 60,528 of record NZ_JBIMSN010000141.1, on the reverse strand, counting down.
GCTCGACCAACTCGCCACCGAAGGTGGGGCACAGTTGACCGATGCATCGACGCAACTGACCGACGGCATCGGGCAGCTGACCCAACTGTCCGGCTCACTCGCCACCCAGGTGGACAAGGGCATCGCTGGACTGCCGACCTCGTCTGCCACCACGCAGCTCGCGGCGACCGTCAACGATCCGGTTGCGGTGCAGCACAATGCAACCTCAGGTGGCTGGCGCACACCGAGCCCGATGACGTTGGTGGCCGCATTTTTCGCGCTGACCACCCTCGTACTCGTGAGTCTTTTAGGAGGGCGGACCCTCCGAAAGGACTCACGAGCGGCGGAGCCGCCTACTTCGCGTCGATCAGATCGATGATGAAGATGAGAGTCTTGCCCGACAGGCGATGACCGCCACCTGCGGGACCGTAGGCAAGCTCCGGCGGGATGGTGAGCTGGCGCCGGCCACCGACCTTCATGCCCGGAATGCCGTCCTGCCAGCCCTTGATGAGTCCACGCAGCGGGAACTGGATGGATTCGCCACGGTTCCAAGAAGAGTCGAACTCGTCGCCACTGTCGAACTCGACGCCGACGTAGTGCACCTCGACCGTTCCGCCGGGGACCGCCTCGGTGCCGGTGCCGACGACGAGGTCCTTGACGACCAGTTCGGTGGGGGCGGGGCCTTCTTGAAACTCGACCTCTGGCTTGCTCATCGGGTGGTCAACTCCTTGTAGTCCCGTTCGGTGTATCCGGTGTAGATCTGGCGCGGACGCCCGATCTTGAGGGTTGTGTCTTCGTGCATTTCACGCCAGTGCGCAATCCAGCCCGGCAGGCGACCCATGGCGAACAACACGGTGAACATGCGCGTCGGGAAGCCCATCGCGCGGTAGATCAAGCCCGTGTAGAAGTCGACGTTGGGGTACAGCTTGCGCTCGATGAAGTAATCGTCGGTGAGCGCGGCCTCTTCGAGTGCCATCGCAATGTCGAGAAGCTGGTCGTCGCCGCCGAGCTTCCCGAGAATGGTGTGCGCCGTCTCCTTGACGATCGCGGCCCGCGGATCGTAATTGCGGTAGACGCGATGGCCGAAGCCCATCAGCTTCACGCCTTTTTCCTTGTTCTTGACCTTCTTGACGAAGTCGCCCGCTGTGCCGCCCTCTTCTTTGATCTTGTCGAGCATCTCGAGCACAGCCTGGTTCGCGCCGCCGTGCAGCGGACCCCACAGTGCGTTGATGCCGCCCGAGACCGAGGTGAACAGGTTGGCATCGGAGGATCCGACGAGGCGGACCGTCGACGTCGAGCAGTTCTGCTCATGATCGGCGTGCAGGATGAGCAGCATGTCGAGCGCCTTGGCGATCTCGGGATCGACCTCGTACGGCTCGGCAGGGAAGCCGAAGGTCATACGCAGGAAGTTCTCGACGAGGTTCAGCGAGTTGTCCGGGTATAGGAACGGCTGCCCGACCGACTTCTTGTAGGCGTACGCGGCGATCGTCGGCAGCTTCGCAAGCAGCCGAATCGTCGAGAGTTCCACCTGCTCGGGGTCGTCGGGGTCGAGCGAATCCTGGTAGTACGCCGACAGCGCGTTGATGGCGCTGGAGAGCACAGGCATCGGATGCGCGTTGCGGGGAAAGCCATCGAAGAATCGTTTGAGATCTTCGTGCAGCAGTGTGTGCCTGCGGATCTTGTCCGTGAACTTGTCCAGCTCGGTCGCCGACGGCAGCTCACCGTAGATCAGCAGGTAGCTGACCTCGAGGAACGTCGACTTCTGCGCCAGCTGTTCGATCGGATACCCGCGATAGCGCAGGATGCCTGCCTCGCCGTCGATGTAGGTGATCGACGACTTGGTCGAGGCCGTGTTCACAAAGCCCGGATCCAAGGTGGTGTATCCGGTGGTGGCCAGCAGCTTTCCGAGATCGATGCCGTCGTTGCCTTCGGTCGCCCTGGCAATGGACATCTGGTACTCGCCACCGGGGTAGCTGAGCGTTGGGGTGTTGTCGTTCTCAGCGGGCACGAATATCCCTCTCAGGCTTGAGCAGTCGCGTAGCGAGTTGCAATCGCGCGGACGTAGTCGATCAGACGCTAGTCGCAATACCGCTCGCGCGCCCACGGAGGGTCGTGTCTGCATCGAGAACTGACCGCGGGTTTGCACCCACGCTGAGCAGACTAGTTGGCCCAATACCCCGCCACACGCGATTGGCAGGCTCGGCGGAAGACGCGGCCAACGTCACAGCGACGTGATGCCCCACTGGCCGCTCCACGTCTCGCCCGGTTCGAGAACGATCTCGTCGATACCCGTGTTGAACGCATTCGGTGGGCAGGTCATCGGTTCGATCGCCAGCGCTCTACCGCGATCGGGGTAGGCCTGTCCGCGTGCGGGATCTGCCGTGAACACCTGGACCCAGCGAAACGTCCGGTCGGTCCACAGTGCCGTCGCGGTACCGTCCGGAGCTCGCAGAATCTGCCGGGCCCGACCATCGGTATCGACGTCGATGGAACTGAACGGCGTATCCATCCACACCCCTTTCAGCGAGCGCGGGGTGCTGAAGTCGTATTCGGTGCCGCGCACCGGGACACACGGTCCCTCCGGCAGCATCCGCTCAGGGTCGAGCGGTTGGCGAACTCCGACGGCGAGTTCGAGTGTGCACTCGTCGAGCGGCGCGTCACCCGCGCGAACGAACGTGTGCATGCCGAGACCGAACGGAGCTGGCACCGGACCCGTGTTCGTCGCCGTGTGCGTGACCGACAGACCCTCTTCGTCGAGTTCGTGCGTCACGCTCAAACGCATCGGGTACGGCCAACCTTTTTGCAGGCGGACGTCGATGGACTGTTTGACGCGGTGCCGCTCGTGTTCTTCCAACTGCCATTCCCGACGACGGACGAGACCGTGCATCGCGTTGTTGCGCGCTGGTTCGGTGAGTTCCAACTGATGCTCGATGCCGTCGAAATAGAAGAAGTCGTCTCGGATGCGGTTCGGCCACGGCGCGAGCACAAGCCCTGCCGAGAGCGGCGGTTTCGTTCCGGCAGGCCAGGATTCGGTGAGTTGCACCGCTTTGCCGTCGACTGCGCGCTCCAGCATCCGCAATCCGGCTCCTGTCGATACGACCTCGGCGCGATAGTCGTCGAATCGGATCTGGAACGTGCGGCTACCCGCCGCCGGGGTGCCCACCGGCTCGTCCTGCTGTTGCTGCGTTTCACGCTCAGCCATGGGGTCAGTCTGCTCCGCGCAGGGGCCAGTTGTCAGGTCAACGGATTGCGGCGTGCTTACTTTGTTTCTTCGCGTGACGGCTCAACCGGCCTGCCGACGCGATAGCGAACGAACGCCGGGAAGGCGAGTGCCGCAACAACTACACCGATCACGACGAGAATGCCGCCGCCCGCCGCAGCCGCTGCGGTGCCGACACCGGCAGCGGCGACACCGTGAGCAAGGTCGCCGATTCGCGGGCCGCCTGCGACGACGACGGTGAAGACTCCCTGCAGCCTGCCGCGCATCTCGTCCGTTGCGACGGTCTGCAGCATCGTCGAGCGGAATGCTGCCGAAATCATGTCGGCACCACCGCCGAGAACCATGAAGGCCAACGCAATCCACAGGGCAACCGGACCCGACCCCGACCCGATCGCGATCCCGAAGCCGAGCATCGACAATCCCCACACGACGATGCACCAGATGACCGCGAGACCCTGGCGACGGACGCGCGGCAACCAACCGGAGAACACCCCGCCGACCACCGCACCGAATGACATGGACGCGAACAGCAGACCGAGTACGAGTCCGCCCTCGATGGGGTCGCCGAAGGTCTCGTGGGCGATCTGCGGGAACAGCGCACTGGTCATGCCGAAGGCCATCGCGATGATGTCGATGACGAAGGATGCAAGCAGAATGCGTTGCGTAGTAAGGTATTTGAACCCTTCGAGCACCTGTTTCAACCCCGCGCGGCGTGCCTCACCCGTCGGCGGCAGTTTCGGCAGTCGCCACACTGCCCATACCGTCGCAAGCAGTGCTATCGCATCGAGCAGATACAGCGTCGACAACCCGAATACCGGTATCAGCACGCCGGCAAGCATCGGTCCGGCAATCGCCCCGAACTGAAAGACGGTCATGTTCAACGAGTTCGCGGCCGGCAGCTGATCGGGCGGCAGCAGGCGGGGAATGATGGCGCCGTTGGTCGGCTGGTTCACCGCGAAGAACGCCTGTTGCAACGCGAGCAGGAGCAGCACCAGCCAGACGCTGTTCACGTCGAGCGCGGCTTGGATCCAGAACAGCATCGACGTGACGGCGAGGCCTGCCCGAGTGATCAGCAGCAGGGACCGCCGATCCATGACGTCAGCGAGCGCGCCACCCCAGATGCCGAAGACGATCAGCGGGGCAAGGGCGAAAAGGCCGGCGAGACCCACGTATCCGGAGCTCCCGGTGATCTGGAAGATCTGCTGCGGCACAGCGACGATCGAGAGCTGACCACCGATCACCGTGACGACGCTGCTCAACCACAACCTGCGAAAGTCGTGATTCTGCAAAGGAGTCGTGTCCGCGAGAACTTTGCGGCGAGCGTTCACGGGCTGAGGCGTTCCACCGCGCTCGGCGAGCCGTCTGCGGCAATTGTCACGCGAATTCTGTTGTGCAGGCGATTCTCTCGGCCTTGCCAGAATTCGACGGAGGTAGGCGCGAGCTCGAAGCCACCCCAGTTCGGCGGGGTTGGAATCTCGTCGGGGAACCTTTCGGCGACCGCGGCCAACTGTTGTTCCAGTACGGCCCGCGACGCGACCGGTTGCGATTGGTCCGATGCCCAGGCCCCGAGTTGCGAACCGCGCGGCCTACCGCGCCAATAGCCGTCCGTGACCTCGCGTTCGACGCGTTCGACGCGGCCTCGCACCGTGATCTGCCTGCCGATCAGTGGCCAGGAGAACGTCGCGGACGCGTACGGGTTGAGCCCGAGTTGGCGAGCCTTGTCCGACCCGTAGTTCGTGTAGAAGACGACGCCCGCCCTGCTGATTCCTTTGCAGAGCACCGTCCGCGTCGAGGGCCGACCGTCGGCGTCGACCGTTGCGAGCACCATCGCGTTCGGTTCCGCAACGCCTCCCGCGAGCGCGTCGTCGATCCAGCGCAGGATCAGTTGTTCCCAGCCGTCGTCGAGCCAACTCTCGTCGAGGTCGTGCGGTGAGGTGTAGTTCACACGCATCCCTGCGAGGTCATTGCCGGTCGACGGGGGGTTCTCGGACACCACGTTGCGCACGCTACTCCCGGGTAGGGCTGGCGTCGCGGCCGGTCGACGCCCCGCTATGGTGTGAATCGATCGTCGATCTCTGCGCCGTACATCCCACACGCACCGGTCGACGCGGGACGAGCGTGCACTCGGATCGGGATGCACGGACAAGAGAGAGATCACGATCATGGCATCGACTCCGGTTGTACCCGACGATTTCGTACCTGGACTCGAAGGCGTTCTTGCCTTCACAACCGATATCGCCGAACCAGACAAGGACGGCGGCGCGTTGCGTTATCGCGGCGTCGATATCGAAGAACTGGTCAGCAAGGGCGTGACGTTCGGTGACGTGTGGTCGTTGCTGGTCGACGGCAAGTTCGGCCGTGGCCTGCCGCCCGCCGAGCCGTTCCCACTTCCGGTCCACACCGGCGACGTTCGCGTCGACGTCCAGGCCGGTCTCGCCATGCTCGCGCCGATCTGGGGCTACCAGCCGGTGCTCGACATCGACGACGACACGGCACGCGATCAGCTCGCCCGTGCCTCGGTGATGGCCCTGTCCTATGTCGCGCAGTCCGCGCGCGGTATCTACCAGCCTGCGGTGCCGCAGCACGTGATCGACGAATGTCCAACGGTCACAGCCCGATTCATGACGCGCTGGAAGGGCGATCCGGATCCGCGCCACACCGAGGCGATCGACGCCTACTGGGTGTCGGCCGCCGAGCACGGTATGAACGCCTCGACGTTCACCGCACGGGTGATCGCGTCGACGGGCGCCGATGTCGCCGCTGCGATGTCCGGCGCGATCGGTGCCATGTCCGGACCGCTGCACGGTGGCGCACCGGCGCGGGTGCTACCGATGATCGAAGAGGTCGAAAAGTCCGGCGACGCCCGCGCCCTTGTCAAGGGCATCCTCGATCGCAAAGAGAAGCTGATGGGCTTCGGCCACCGCGTCTACCGCGCCGAGGATCCGCGCGCGAGAGTGCTTCGTGCGACGGCGAAGCGACTCGGCGCACCGAACTCCGAAGTCGCAGCAGCGCTCGAACAGGCAGCCCTCACGGAGCTGCGCGAACGCCGCCCCGATCGTGCGATCGAGACCAACGTCGAATTCTGGGCCGCCGTTATCCTCGACTTCGCCGAGGTGCCTGCCCACATGATGCCCGCGATGTTCACCTGCGGCCGTACCGCAGGCTGGTGCGCGCACATCCTCGAGCAGAAGCGTCTCGGCAAGCTCGTTCGCCCCGCAGCGCTCTACACCGGTCCTGCTCCACGCACACCGGAGAGTGTCGAAGGCTGGGACCTCGTCGCGAACGGCTAGACACCGCGTCAGGTCTCGTGTGGTCCACCGACTAATCTGACCCACATGACATCTGCTCTCCCGACCATTCCCGCCGACCTCAAACCTGCCGACGGCCGCTTCGGCTGTGGACCGTCGAAGGTCCGTCCGGAGCAGTTGCAGTCTCTGGTCGATGTCGGCGCGTCGGTATTCGGCACGAGTCACCGGCAGAAGCCGGTCAAGGACGTCGTCGCGCGCGTTCGTTCGGGCCTCCGAGATCTGTTCGCACTACCCGACGGTTACGAGGTGGTACTCGGCAACGGCGGAACGACGGCGTTCTGGGACGCCGCTGCATTCGGTCTGATCCGGGAGCGGTCGCTGCACCTGACCAACGGCGAGTTCAGCTCCAAGTTCGCATCGGTCGCGAAGGCCAACCCGTTCATCGGCGACCCGATCGTCGTGAAGGCCGAGCCGGGCAGCGCGCCCGAACCGGTGTCGGACCCGTCTGTCGACCTCATCGGCTGGGCGCACAACGAGACCTCGACGGGTGTGTCGATCCCCGTTGTACGTCCCGCCGGTTCCGAGAACGCCCTGATCGCCATCGACGCGACCTCGGGCGCGGGTGGCCTGCCGGTGGATCTCAACGACGCGGACGTGTACTACTTCGCCCCGCAGAAGTGCTTCGCCGCCGACGGCGGACTGTGGGTCGCACTGATGAGCCCTGCGGCGCTCGCCCGCGTCGAGGAGATCAAGACCTCCGGCCGCTGGACCCCCGACTTCCTTTCGCTGCCTATCGCAATCGACAACAGCACGAAGGATCAGACGTACAACACGCCTGCGCTGGCAACCCTGCTGCTATTCGCCAACCAGATCGAATGGCTCAACGGCAACGGCGGCTTGGACTGGGCGGTGCAGCGAACCGCGGATTCGTCCTCGCGGCTGTACTCCTGGGCCGAGGCAAGTGAGTTCGCGACGCCGTTCGTCACCGATCCGGCACACCGCTCACAGGTCGTCGGAACGATCGACTTCGACGCATCGGTGGACGCTGCAGCGGTGGCAAAGGTGTTGCGCGCCAACGGCATCGTCGACACCGAGCCCTACCGCAAGTTGGGCCGCAACCAGCTTCGGGTCGGCATGTTCCCTGCGATCGATCCCGACGATGTGAGCGCGCTCACCGCATGCATCGACTGGGTTGTCGGACAAGCCAACTGAATCCAGCGGGGGTCCGAACACCCAGGTCGCGACCCCAATTGTCAACGTACGCTGGAACTTTGCCAGGTGGGACGCCGTCGCGTCGGGTCCGGAGAACGCGGAACAAGGCAGCGTAACTCGAACCCGCTGTCAGGTATAGCTACTCCCCCAGCGTGTCCTGCCCTGCGCAAGATCACAGGTGCATTACTGTCGGCGTACGGGCAGATTCGCGAGTCGGCGCGATCAGGAGGTCGGAGTGCGAGAACTCGAAGTGATCGGACTGCAGCCCGACGGCAAGCACCTCGTGTGCGCCGACCGGGAGACCGGTGAAAAATTTCGTATGCCCCTGAACGACAAACTTCGCGCCGCGGCTCGTGGCGACATCGCTCGATTCGGACAGATAGAGATCGAGATGGAAAGCACGCTACGTCCACGCGACATCCAGGCACGGATTCGCGCAGGCGCATCGGTCGAACAGGTCGCGGCACAGTCCGGAATGGCCGTGCATCGGGTCGAGCGTTACGCCTACCCGGTTCTGCTCGAGCGTTCCCGCGCCGCAGACCTCGCACAGCTGGGGCACCCCGTCCGCGAAAACGGTCCTGCCGTGCTCACTCTCGCCGAAGTTGTCGGCCTGGCATTTCGAGCACGCGGGCACAGCATCGACGAAGCCGAATGGGACGCCTGGAAAGACGACGACGGCCACTGGATCGCCGAACTCCGGTGGCAGGCAGGCCGCACCTCGAATGCCGCGCACTGGCGCTTCCAGCGCGACGCACACGGCGGCACGGTGACAGCGCTGGACGACACCGCGGCCGATCTCGTCGATCCCGACTTCGGCCGCCCACTGCGTGGACTGTCGCCCGTCACCCGGGTCGCGGAGGCCACGCACGAGCCCGATCCGCAGCACACTCTCGACGACTACTACGAATCGACACCGCGGACTCCCGAACCGCTCGACGAGCCCGACGAACCCAAACAGGCACCGACGCATCCGAACCCGAAGGACAAGCGCGGCAAGCCTGCGATGCCGTCCTGGGAGGACGTCCTGCTCGGCATCCGCAGCTCGGGGCACTGAACCGGACTTCTTCGATCCCTGCCACCGGGGTACGAAAGATCAACTAGCGGTAGCCAACACCGCGCGTGTCGCGCCGACGTCGTAGTCTCTGTTTCGACTGTTCGAACTCACGACGATGCGCGAAGGTGAGGTGCCGGCCGTGGGGGCCAAAGCATCGACTATTTGGTATGTGGACGCCCCTGACCCGGCCACCACGCTGCGCAATCATCGCGAGCCGGATCAACACGCAGCACACGCACTCGCCAGCCACCTGTATCCGGAATCGGTTGTGGTCCCGCTGGCTGTCGGCCCGCTCTCGACCAGCGCGGGCATCGGTGGCAACGGCGTCTACATCGGGTGTTATCCCGGTCTGACCGTCGTCTGCGGTCCGCAGCTCGAGATCGCCCATCCTGCCAAGATCTCACCGTCGTGGATTCGTCCGCTGGCCTCCGAGTACACCTACCTGGTGTCGATCGACCCGGTTCGGGAGTGGGGTGCGTTCGCGACGTGGGAGCGAGGGGAACTTCGACGTTCGTTCAGCGCAACCAAGACGAACATCCTCGAGGACCACGGTCTCCCGTTGGTCTGGGAGCGGCCGTTCTGGGCGGGCGAACACCCGATGGAGCACACGCCAGGCGTGATACCCGATCCGCAGTCGCTGCCGTTCGATCCACAGGATTTCGCCGACGCCGCGAACGAACGCGCCCTCGGCTTTCGCTACCGCGGCACGCCGCAGCAGGGTGCCCTCGACCCGGCGGGGATCGTCGTGTGCGGGTTCGCGCTCTACGGCGAGGGCGAAGAGATCCCGCGGGCGCCCGTGGCAGCCATGTCGCAACCGGTCGAGGCCGTGCCCGCCGAAGCCGGGTTCTTCAAGAAGTGGCGGCGCAAGCAGCGGCGATAGCGGCGGGTGTCAGTGCTCCCAGCGCCGGCGAGTGCGTCACACCGCTGAGATGAGTAGGCCGAGCCACCCCACAACGACGCCGATCCCGATCCCGAGCGCGACCCAGCGGACGACGGGGATGGCGCGCCAGCCCCAGACGGTCGGAGCGGTACCGCCGACGGCGACGAGGTTGATGACAACGGCGAGCGCAGGATGCACATTCGCGAGCGCTATGCCGAACCCGTACAGCGCGCACGTTGTCAGGATCGCCGCAAATGCTGTCACGAGCAGACCTGCCTGCCACGGCGTCGGTTCAGCCTGCGTGCTCGGTTCGGGCGTGCTCGGTTCGGACGTGCTCACGGTGTCATTCTGACGCGTTCGTAGAACGCCATCGCGGCGGCCGTCGCGACATTGAGCGAATCGGTGCCTGGCGCCATCGGGATCCGGGCACGAACGTCGCTGCTGCGCATGGTGTGTTCGACGAGTCCGGGTCCCTCTGCGCCGAGCAACAGAGCGACCTGCTCCCCCGTCATAGCCGCTGCCAACGAAACAGCATTCGGGTCCGGCGTGAGCGCTATGACCTGGAAGCCGTGCTCCCGCAATATGTTCAGACCACGCGGCCAATCCGGCACGCGTGCGAACGGCACTCGCAGGACGTGGCCCATCGATACGCGGACAGCTCGCCGGTAGAGCGGATCGGCACAGCTGTCGCCGAACAGGACGGCGTCGGCCCCGAGGCCTGCAGCGTTGCGGAAGATCGCGCCGATGTTCTCGTGGTCGTTGACGCCCTCCAACACCGCGACGGTCCGCGCGCCGGCGAGAACGTCGTGCAGGTCCAACGGTGCGGGTCGGCTCGCGGCGGCGAGGACTCCGCGATTGAGATGAAACCCGACGACCTCCGCCATCACGTCAGCGGTGGTTCGATAAAACGGCGCGTCCGTGGCCTCCAGGTCGGTTGCCAGTTCCGCCCGGCGCCGTTCGACTCCCAGGAACGACACCGGTTCGAATCTCGAAGCAAGCATGCGCTGCGCGACCAGCACGCCTTCGGCGATGACGAGGCCCTTGCCGTCGGGCAGGTCGGGTCGGCGGTCGGAGGAGTTGAGGTCGCGAAAGTCGTCCAGCCTCGGGTCTGCGGGATCGTCGATGTCGACTACTTTTGCCACCGGACCACTGTAGGGCGCTCCGCGCCTCGTGAGTCTTTTCGGTGGGCGGGCCCGCCGAAAAGACTCACGAGCGGCGGAGCCGCCTGAGGACGATTTCGCGACTCGGCAGAACGGCGATACCCCTCGGGACCGAGCGGGGTTGGCCTTTTCTCCGTTCGGCCGCGGACATGTCCAACTCGGCACCTCTCACGATCGTTGCCAGCACCACCGCGAGTTCGAAGTTCGCGAAGGCCGCACCCACGCAACGTCGGTGACCACCACCGAACGGCGTGAACTCGAACGGCGTCGGTTTGCGGAGCAGAAACCGATCCGGATCGAACGTGTCGGGTTCAGGAAAAACCTTGGGGTCGAAGTGCAACGCGGGCACGGCGACACCGACCACGTCGCCTTCCGACCGCTGGACCCCACGAATTGTCAACGGCCCGTTCAGACGTCGCAACACGATCGACACCGTCGGATGCATCCGCAACGTTTCCTGACAGATTGCGTTGAGGTACGGCAATTTTGCAACGTCAGCAGGCGAGTGGTCCGCTGCCAACTCCGCGACGAGTCGCTCGCGAACTCCGTCGTCGTGATGGATGTGATACATCGCCCACGCCAAAGACGTTGCGGTAGTTTCGTGTCCGGCTACGAGCAGGGTCCGTAGTTCCTGACGCAGATCCTCATCGCTCAGGGACGTGCCGTCCTCGTAGGTCGCGGACAGCAACAGGCTCAGCACGTCGTCGTACCCGTCCACCCCCGTCCTGCGCCGCTCGGCGATCTGTTCGGACAGCAGCGCGTCGAATTGCGCACGCAGCCTGACGAATCGCGCCCACGGCCCGAGACCCACGACCTCGCGCCGCAGCGCTGGGACGAACATCAGCGGCGCGATGTAGGACTGCATCAGCGCTGTGATCACCCGCTCGTACTCGTCGCGTCGGGCCCGGTCGGAAACCCCGAAGACCGTCCGAATGATGATATGCAGCGTGATCGACTGCGCCGCTGCCCGAACCGCGATGTCGGCGCCGGGCCGCCAGCTCTCGATCTCCTCTGCCGCGGCGTGAGCCATCACGTCCGCGTACGCGCGCATCCGCTCACCGTGGAACGACGGCATCAGCAGCGTCCGTTCACGGCGATGCCGCTCGCCCGACAACAAGATCAGCGAACCGTCGCCGACAAGCGGCGCAATGGGATTCGGCGTCGGTGGGGAGAACAACGTGGCCGGTGCACCGAAAATCTCGCGTACCCCCGCAGCAGTCGACGCGAACAACACCTCACCGAGACCCGGTAGTCCGACGGCGAACGTCTCGCCCTCGTTCGCGCGACGGCGAAAGTAGCGTTCGGGGTCGTAGCCCATCGCCAGTGCATGCGCTGCACCGAACCGCGGGCTCGTCACAGACCTCGTCATAGGAGTCGTCGTCACCTTCTCTCGTGAACATCGCTAGTCGATACGATTCACGGATCCTTCCAGTTCAGCGCGCCCTGTGCCTGCCGCCTCCCCGCGCGACTTCTCGACCGGGTCGTCACTGTGTTTCAGCAGCAAGTACGCACCACCTGCCAACCCCGCTGCGAGCGAGATCACACCGCCGACGAGCAGCGGCGCCCGTGGGCTCGTCACATCCGCAAGCCAGCCGAGCACCGGACTGCCCAGCGGAGTGCCGCCGAGGAAGCAGAGCATGTAGATGCCCATCACGCGGCCGCGCATATCGGAGGCAACCGACATCTGCAGAATATTCATCGCCGACGTCGTGAAGGTCAGAACAACGGCACCGGTCGGCACAAGGGCAACGGCGACGAGCGCGAACGTTGGCATAGCTCCGACGGCAATCTCCAAAGCGCCGAACGCCGTTGCCGCGACGAGGAAGATCTTGATCCGCACAGGTCGCGTCCGACGCGCGGCAAGGGTCGCACCGGCGAGGGTGCCGACGGCCAGTGCTGTCGACAGAAATCCGTAGGCATCGGCGCCGAGCCCGAAGGTGTTGCGCGCCAACACGGCCAGGCTGATCGGGAAGTTCATACCGAAGGTCGACACCATGAACACGGTCAGGAGTAGAACCCGCAGATCGGTTCTCCCCCAGACGTAGCTGAACCCTTCGCGAATCTGGCCACGCGCTTTGGTTGCATGCTCGACGGAGGTCAGCTTGCTCTGATCCATCAGCACCAGCGCAGCGATCACACAACCGAACGACACCACGTTGATCGCGAAAACCAATCCGGTTCCGACGAGTGTGATGAGGACACCCGATATGGCCGGACCGACGATGCGAGCAAGGTTGAACGTCATCGAATTCAACGCGATCGCGTTCGAAAGAAGTTCTCGGCCAACCAGTTCGATGGTGAACGACTGCCGAGCCGGTGCGTCGATCGCCGACGCGCAACCCGCGGCGAAAGCAAGCACGTACACATGCCACAGCTCGACGACGCCACCGAGATCGAGCGCGGCAAGCACCGCAGCAAAGACCGCCATCGATACCTGTGTTGCGATCAGGATCTTGCGTTTGTCGTACCGATCGGCGAGCACGCCACCCCACACCGACAGCACGAGCGTCGGACCGAACTGCAACGCCATCACGATGCCGACGGCGAGTGCGTTGCCACCGGACAGGGTCAGAACAAGCCAGTCCTGCGCGACCCGCTGCATCCAGGTCCCGACGAGGGACACGATCTGACCCGACGCCCACAGCCGGTAGTTCCTGGCTTTGAGCGACCTGAACATCGAAACGTTAGCAACGGACACGTCTTCTATCGTGCCTCGTTCGGCGCTACTCCGACTTTTTGACGATGTCGGTGATGATCGCGACTGCGTCCGCGAGCGTTTTGAGCTGCTCGGGAGCCAGCGTCGACAGCTTCTCCGTCATCCACGCTTCGCGTGCGCTTGCTTCGTCGGCAATCAACGCGCTACCCGAGTCCGACAGCGAGACGATGATCTGCCTACCGTCGGTCGGATGCGGGCGCCGTTCGACGAGTCCGATGTCGGACAACGACGCGATGACCCTCGTCATCGACGGCGGCTGCACGCGTTCCATACCGGCAAGCGCGCCCGGCGTCATCGCGCCTTCGCGACTGAGCGTTGCCAACGCAGAAAGCTGGGTCAGCGATACCTGCGAATCCGCTCGACGACCTCGCAGATGCCGCGTGAGACGCACAACGGCCAGGGAGAGGTCGCTGGCCAGCGTCCGCAGATCGGGGGAGGTTGTCACAGTGGCAAACAATACGGGAACGCCGCAGGCCAGCGGACACGATTGCGCCGCTGGGCAGTCCGGGTACGGTAGTCGACGTGACGGACGCACCGCAGGTACCGCAACTCCCCGCGCGCCTCACCGACCCACGGCCTGTGCTGACAACCGGAACCGTACTGTTCGCGATCGCGACGCTGATCGTGTGGGCGAGCGGCGACCGGTTCGACGAGGCACTGCCGACGTGCATCGCGGGACTCGCGGTCGGCGCTCTCGGTACGACGATCTTCTGGATTCAGCGACGCGCGGCGCGGCGCGGCTCCAAGGGTGCCCAGTCCGGCCTTACCTAAGCTGACCTGCAGCGATCTACGATAGGACCGTGGCCTGCGACGAGATCATGTCCGCGATTCGGTCCAACTGCAGCGTCGCTGTTTCGCTGTCTTCGTCGACGAGCCAGCGCAGGACCAAACCGTCGATCATCGCGAGCATCAGCCGGCTCAGCACCCCGACCGGCACCGACCAGGTCGTTCCGGTCAACGTGGTCGCCTTTTCCAAAAGGTCGACGAGGGTTGCATCGTTGAAGGCGTACTGATTGCGCGCGATCCCGAGCCGTTCCGGCGTCGACTCGCCTTCACGCAGCGCATACGTCGTGATTTCGTAGGTCAGCAACTGCCGGTCGCGGGTCCGTTCGACGTCGAACCACATCGCGCTCAACGCAACTCGAAGAAGGTCACGCAGAGCGTCGACGCCCTGCTCGGTCCATTCGAGCATCTGCTGATCTTCGTCGACCGCGTCGCGCAGATCGGTCGTGAGGCACTTGACGACCTCGGTCATCAACGCGTCTTTGTTCTCGAAGCAGTAGTGCACGACGCCGAGCGACACACCGGCGGCCTGTGCGACGTCACGGGTGGTCACCGCAGCGACGCCCTTGCGTTCGGCGAGGCCGATCGCGGCCTCGATCAAGTGAGCTCTGCGCTGCTCGACGGATAGTCTTGTCGACACGCGTGAAGTTAAGTCGCACATCGCTGAGCAGTCAATTCGCTCTCGTTACCAGCATGTCGCTCCCGGCGTGTCGCCTCTCGATCCCGACAATCGCAACCATTCGGCTATCGCCGGGAAGCGCGCGCAACAATGGCCTCGTACGGACGCACCCTGATCCACAGCAGCGCCCACAGCACACCTAAGATCCAGCCGGCGAGTACATCGGTCAGCCAGTGCGCACCGAGATAAACCCTCGACAGACCATCGAGGAAGGTACCGAGCGCACACAACGAGACGAGTAGGCGGCTCGGCCGACCGCGCAACCGCACGATCACCGCGGCGGCTGTGCACGTGAGGATCGCGGACAACATCGCATGACCCGACGGGAACGAATGTGTCGATTCGACGACGAGCCGGTCCGGAAAAGGCGGTCGATCCCGTCCGATCGCAAGTTTGGCAAGCGACATCACCAGCCAACCGGACAGCATCGAGCCGAAGATCAGCGTCGCTTCGCGCTGATGCTTGCGAGTGAGCAGGTAGATGGTGGCGATCATCGCTACGACGAAGAGACCGACGAGGCCACCGACCGTGGTGATGGCCTCGAAAGCAGTCGTCAGCCAACCGATCCGGTGCGCGGCGATCCAGTCGAGGACGAGCCGATCCATGTCAGAGAGCTTCCTGCCGAAGGTGGACGATTCCGTCGTCGGCTACCCAGATCGGGACGTCGACGGTTGCCTCGACCGAACCTCGCAGCGTGACGCGCAACTGCTCGTGCACCTCGATCGATCCGGTCGGCAACGGTAATCCGAGTCCGATGCAGGCGAGCACCGCGGTCGGTTCGCGATCCCAGCTACTTGCACGGCCTGTGCCGACGACGACGCCACGCACCGATTCGGAGACGAGTGGAAGGTCGAGCAGCCGAGCAAGTGCCGTCGCCGTCTCGATACTTCCTGCCACGAGCGCATCCGGCGTCACCGCGACGGCAAACCATGGCTTGTCCAACACGAACGCATTCGCAGGATCGACGAGAGCACCGGTACTCACACGCACACGATCGGACAGCGCTACGGCGCCGATGTCGAGTTTTCCTGCCGCGACGACACTCGCGAGTCTGCGGTAGGTATCGGCGACGACACCGGCGGACGGCGATCGCTCGGGCGCGGCCAGCCTGTCGATCAGGGTCTGAACCAGTTCGAGATCCAGACGATCGGGTCCGGCGAGCACGGCGCGCAGCGCGTCCGCGTCGACGTGCTCGAACGGGTCGAGCAAGCCCACAAAAGTCGAGTCGTCTGGGTGCCGGAGCGCGCCAAGGGGCGCGCCGTCGACGTTCGCATGCCGCCGCAGCCACCACGCCACGTAACTGTCGGGGTCAGCGAGCAGCGGCCGCACGACGGCGTCACCGGCGAGCAGGGTCAGTGCCGTCGCCCACTTCGCGTCGTCGACCAGGTCGAGATCCCTGACAGCCGTGAATGTTTCGGGATCCTCCGCCAGGCTTGACCACCACTGCGCCTCGTCGTCCAGATCGTGATCGGGTCCGGTCGGAAGTTCGTCGCGGACGACGGTGAAACCCCAGCCGACGCCAACCGCACGCAACGCAGCGGCACCGTAGGTCGCGACTAGCTCAGCATCGACTGTTCCGAAAGGCGACTGCGCCACGAGCACCGAACGCAACGGCGCATCGGGTAGCAGCAGTTCGTCCGCCGACCGCAACTCACCGCCATCGTCGGGTAGCAACAGCAACCCGAGCCAGCTCGGCAGACGTTCAGGGTCGGCGACCCGAGCAGCCAGCGTGAGGACCGCTGCTGCCAGCTCGGTCGCCTCGTCGTCGGACACGTCGGAGTCGTCGCCGAAGTCTTCGATCCGAGCGCGGAGGGCACCATCGGACAGCAGGTCGGTCGCTCCGACGTGCGACGACCCGAGACGGCCGAGCAACTCGTGCGCTGCCTCCGGATGCACGAGGCGCGCCCAATGCACGGGAATCGTTGTCGGTGAGTCGTTTCCGGTCGATCGGAGGTCGTCGGCAGTGACCGTCGTACGGGGTCCGGTGACGAGTCGTCCGTCGGCGAGAGGTACCGGCAACGCACCGAGTTCCTCGACCGCGATCGTGTCGATCACAAACGGCTCCAGCGCCGCATACAGCCTGTGCCACCACGCGGGCGGTCTGTCGATGCCGCTCGATGCTTCGGCAACCCGAGCAAGGCCGACGCGATGAACGTCGACGGCGGCGAGCGCGCGGGCATTCGACGTACCCGACAGTTCCGGAAGTACCAGCGCGGGAATCACTTCGGCAAGCAGCTCGGCGAGCTCTGTTGTCAGATCGGGAAATACGGATGCTCGTGACGGCGCTACGACACGAGCGCTGCCATCCGCGGCGCCCTCGCCGACAACGGGCAGCCACGCGTGTGCGCGCAGCTCGCGAAATATCGCCTCCCGCAGCGCCGTGTCGAGCTCGCCCCTAGCGAAGGTCGGCACCGGGACGAGTGCGGCTCGCTGCGATATCGGCACTGCCGCAACGAAATCGGCGTATCCGGTAGCGATGTCGGCCAGGTTTGCACCCGGCAGCACACGACGCCTGTCCGGCTGCATACCGACGTCCGCGATCACGATCGCAGGCAGCGACAACTCTTCGTCGGAACGGGTCGGTGCCCGGAGCACATCGCCCGAGCTTGGGCGGATCACACCGTCGACAACGGGCGCGAGCCAGCGTGCGTGCGCGGTCCGGTACTGCCACCAGCGCTGCGGACCGACGGCAATCTCCTCGACGCCGTGCGCCAGATCGCGGGACTTCCGAACGAAATCCGTGTCTCCGATCCGAATGCTCTGTAGCGCAGTCAATTCCAACAGCAGGTCGACCGCTTCGGTGGCCATGCCGGCGAGCAACGCAGCCGCATCGACGTCGGCGCGCAGCGTCAACACAACTTCGGTGTCCGCCCCGGCGACGGGTTGCGCCGTCGTCGGCCAGACCAGGCGCAACACCGGCGGTCGCACGGCAACGTCGATACCGTCGTCCGCCAACCGCTCCTCGGTCGCAGCGAGCGAGAACTTGATCGACCCTGTCGTGGAACGTATTTCGATCTCGTCGCTCACCGACACCGTTGCCGTGAAACCGACACCGAACCTGCCGACACTGCCTCCTCCCGTGACATCGCCGGGCTTACCCGACGCTCGCAGTGCAGTCAGAGCCTGCACACCGGCGACATCCAGCGGAGCACCGGTGTTCGAGACGTGCAATTGCGAGCCGACCGACCACACCGCCAGGCGTCCGGCGACGCCTGCCTTCGCCGCAGCATCCGCAGCGTTCTGGGCAAGTTCGGTCAGGAGGCGATCACGGTAGCCGGATCGGACGAAGTCGTTCTCGGTCGCGGCATCCTCGCGCAGCCGGGTCGGCGAACTGCCCCAGGCAAGCACCAACGATTCGCGTAGAGCTCCGGTACCGAACGGGTCGGTCAGGTCGTCGATGCGTCAGTCCTGCTCGGCCGATACGGGATCCGCGCGTTCGGCGCCACGACCGGAGTCGGACACAACTTCGACGGCGGCGTCGTCGAACGCCTCGTACTGCGGCGAACCCGCGCCGGTCGGCAGTCGTGTGTCCGAATGTGCGCCGCATCCGTAGCCGACGTGCACGACGTGACCGTCTGCGGCCAACTCGTTGCCGCAGACGCCGAATGCGGCATGCAACGATCCGGCGAGCGGTAGATAGAAGCCGCACAGGCCACAGGAGGAGGGAGCAGCCTTGGCCATCTCGGACTCGGGACCGTAGTCACCTTCGTGCCACCGCTGCGCCGCATCTTCGCGCCCGTCGCGACTCATCGTCGACAGGCGACCGAAGCCGAGCTCGAGTGCGACGTCATCGACTTCGGGATCGCCGTTCGCGACGTAGCCGGGCACGAGGCGCGGATCGTCGGCAGGCGGAGCGAGCAGATCGCCAGGTGCCAGATCGCCTGGCCGAATGCGCTGGTCCCACGGCACCCAGTTCGGCGCGATGAGTGCGTCGGGTCCGGGTAGCAACGCAGATTCGCTGACGGTGGGGTGATCGAACTCGGGATCGGTAGCGACGACGACGGCCCACTGCCAACCTCGGTAGCCGGGCAGAGTCGCTTCGAAGCGATGTGTCGCAGCGGATTCGCCGTCGGCGCTGACGCCGACATAGGCCCCCACGCCGTCCTCGCCGAGGTCGCTCAGAGCACTACGCGCCAGGTCGACTGCCTGTACCAGGATCTCGTGTATCTCGGTCAGTTCCGGAGAAGAAGCAACGCTCACCACTCCATTTTGCCGCATCGATGCAATACCGTTCGCTGGTGGGCCGCTTTGGCGACTCGCCGAGGTAGTTGTTTGTCGCCTCGGTAGGACAGAATTGACGTGTGACCGACCGACGCGAGCCGAATGATCCCACCGGGGGATGGCCGAGCGCCGCTTCACAGCACCCCGGATTCGACAACTATCCACCGCGGCATGTACCGACCAGGCGCCAGCCTCTGCCACCTCTGCATCCAGTCGATCCGCCCCGCCAGCCCGACCGCGGCGGTGAGCCTGCGTACGACGACGATTCGCAGCCGCCCCCCGACCCGACACCGACCCGCGGGATGCGGCAGCCGCGCAAGCTGACGGTGACGCGCGTCGCCGCGATGCGGGGACGAGAACTCACTGGTCGCGGTTTCGCCACCTTTCAGCGCGCAGCCAAGGCCGACGGTGCCGAGAAGTCGGGTCTCACAGCGCTGACCTACGCGACGATGGCAAATTTCGCGACCGACGCCGCCATTGCGATCGCTTTGGCGAACACTCTGTTCTTCTCCGCTGCACAAGGTGAAAGCCAGCTCAAAGTCGCGCTGTACCTGGCCATTACGATCGCCCCGTTCGCAGTCATCGCACCGCTCATCGGGCCGATGCTCGACCGTCTGCAGCATGGACGCAGAGTCGCTCTCGCATCGTCGTTCGGCTTGCGTGCCGTGCTCGCCGTCGTGCTTGTCTTCAACTTCGACAGTTGGCTGCTCTACCCCGCCGCCCTCGGCATTCTTGTGCTCAGCAAATCGTTCTCGGTGTTGAAGAGTGCCGTCACTCCACGTGTCCTACCGCCCGAAATCGACCTTGTGCGGGTCAATTCCAGGCTCACGGTGTTCGGCCTACTCGGTGGCACCATCGGCGCGGGCGCACTCGCAGGTATCGCCGCAATCGTCGCCGACTCGGCAGGCGCTCTGTGGTTCGCGTTCGTACTGAGCGTCGCCGGCGCGTACCTGAGCATGCGTATTCCGGCGTGGGTCGAGGTCACCGAAGGCGAGGTCCCTGCGACGCTGACCTACCACGGCGACAGCGAGTACTCGGCGCCGATCGACGACCCCGACCGCCGCGATTCGATCAAGCCGAGCAAGCGACGGCAACCGCTCGGGCGTGCCGTGGTCACCGGGCTGTGGGGTAACAGCACGATCCGCGTTCTCACCGGATTCCTCACGCTGTTCGTCGCCTTCGTTGCCAGGTCCCGCTCGGAGCACGAGGCGCTCGTTCAGGCGGCGATGCTCGGTCTCGTCGGCGTCGCGGCCGGTCTCGGCAACTTCTCCGGCAACGCGATCGGAGCTCGACTCTCCCTCGGCCGACCCGCGTTGCTCGTCGTTCGATGCACGATTGCGGTAACCGTGATCACCATCGTCGCGGCCTTCGTGGACAGCTTGGTGGCGGCGGCAGTGGTGGCCCTTGTGGCGTCTGCGGCAAGCGCACTTGCCAAGGTCTCCCTCGACGCGGCCATCCAGGACGACCTACCGCCGGAATCGATCGCGTCCGCGTTCGGCCGTTCGGAGACCACGCTGCAGTTGAGTTGGGTGGTCGGCGGTGCGCTCGGCGTACTGCTCCCGACCAAGTTCTGGCTCGGTTTCACCGTCATCTCGGTATTGCTCGCACTGGGAACCGTGCAGACCATCGTCAGCTACACCGGTCATTCCCTGCTGCCCGGACTCGGCGGCAACAGGCCGGACCGAGCCAAGCAAGAGGTCAAGAAAGGCTTCGGCAGCCGGGTCAGCGGTCGATCGTTCAAACGTTCCGCCACCCCGTCGGCTGCCGCGGCAGGCACAGCGCGACAATCTCCGCAACCTTCGACTCGAACATCGACCCAACCCTCGACCCAACCACCGACAGGAAACGCGCACTGGTGAGGCTCCAGCCCAAGACTGTCAAAATTCTCGCGCTGCTCGGCACCGGTGTTCTTGTGGTTGCCGTGGCGTTCTTCGCCGTGCTCTTTGTCCTCGTCAAGGACTCCGATCCACGCCTGCCTGCCGTGACCGCCTACGCCTACGGCGAAGCGATCACGGTCGAACCGACCAGGTACTGCGAATTGGACCTGACCGAGTGCAGCGAGGAAGGTTCGATCGCGAAGCTGCAGGTCCCGGTCGGTTATCCGTTGCAGCTTTCGCTGCCGAAGGAACTGTCGGACGCTCCGTGGCGGCTGTACGCGACCTACGACGGCCCGAACGGTCTCGAAATCGTCGAACAGGGCTACCGCCCCGGCCAGGCGACGGCGGTATCCGTTCGATCGAAGACAACGCCGGAGGCGAAGCTACTCGGCGTGGAGATCCGCCTGCCGTCGTCTGTCGTCGACGAGAACGGTGATCCGTTCCAGCGGGCGGTGTGGTTGATCGAGACTGCGTGAGCGCGTCGGAGCGAGCCTCAGCTGTCGAGTTCGCGGGCGACGCCGCGGACGACTTCGGAGATCCGCTGTGCGGTCTTGCGATCCGGGTACTTGCCCTTGCGCAGGTCAGGCTGCACGGTCGCTTCGAGCAGCGTGATCATGTCTTCGATCATCCCGTGCAATTCGTCGGCGGTGTGCTTGCGCGCGACGGGTTCCTTGCGGACTCCGCCGTTGGCCTGCCGAATCGTCGGGGCCGGTTCGAGGACCTTCAAACTGAGCGCCTGGGGTCCGCGGCGGCCTGCGGCCATACCGAATTCGACGCGCTGTCCGGGCTTGAGCAACTCGACTCCCTGCGGCAGCGCCGAGGAACGGACATAGACGTCCTCGCCTTCGTCCTGCGATAGGAACCCAAAGCCCTTTTCGACGTCGTACCACTTCACCTTGCCGGTCGGCACCGCAGCTCACCCGTTCATTTCTAAGAGGACACAGTCAGGTTTGCACAAATCAGGTCTGCACAAATAGGAACGCGCCCCGCCTTGTTGCGCAGGACGCGAATACCAAAGTCTACCCGCAGTGCAGAGTAGCGGCACACCCATTTACCGTTGACTCGTGGCCACCGAACCGGACTCGACCAGACCTCCCGTTCTGCTGGTCGGTGCGACGATCCTGTTCGTCGTCGGCGTCTGCGCGATCGGTGCGATGTTCGTCGTTGCGGCGGTGACCTCGGACGCTCCGCCGGATGCGCTGTATGCGGCTACACTCGCCGCGCCACTGGGTCTGCTGCTCGCTGTTGTGTACGCGCTGCAGTCCGGTCGGCGATCCCGAAACAAGAAATAGGCGCCACAACCAGACGAACTCGAAGGAGTCGGCTATGCGAATGCTGCTGAACATCATCTGGTTGCTCTTCGGCGGCCTCTGGCTCGCGATCGGGTACTTCTTCTTCGGCATTCTGTGCTGCATTCTCATCATCACGATCCCGTTCGGCCTCGCGTCGTTCCGGATCGGTGTGTACGCGCTCTGGCCGTTCGGCAAGACGATCGTCGAGCGCCCGACGTCCGGTGTGGCCTCCCTGATCGGCAACGTCATCTGGTTCATCGTCGCCGGCATCTGGCTGGCGATCGGCCATCTTGTGACGGCGTTCGCCATGGCGATCACCATCATCGGAATCCCGCTCGCCATTGCCAACCTGAAAATGATCCCGGTCTCGCTGATGCCACTCGGCAAGGACATCGTCGACGCCTGAGAAGATGGGGTACCCGGGTCGGGTATCCATCGTCCGAAGGATTGGTTTCGCGACACCGATAAACTGTGATCTTCGTCACATCACGCCGGCATCACGGTCGTACACCAAGTCGTTACGAGTTAGGACACGCCGTGTCTAGCTGCGGAGAGGCAAAATGCCGCACTCCGTTACCCAAAATTGTGTATGCGCGCGAACCGGTTACCAAATAGTGATTTTTGCCGCCCATAGAAGTACGGTCATGACCGGCCGGAAGTTCGGCCGAAGTCCGGCCCGCCGCGCCAAACCCCGTCCCGCGGGCCCCGGACACCCGACGAATTACGAGGGACGGGAGCGGGGGACCCAACTTCCCCACAGGGACAACTGGAAAACGGTTCGAAAACTTGAACCCTTCCTAGGGGTGAAGCCAGAAACGCTCTCGAAAAGAGCGCCGAGGCCGGGCGACCTCTCAGCCCGAACCCGACAGCTGACCTCGCAGGCGCGGACGGAGAGGACAGACCAATGAGCAGTGGACGTCACCGCAAACCGACCACCACCGGCCGCACCGTCGCCAAAGTTGCCGTCACCGGCGCCATCATGGGCACAGCAGGTGTGGCCTTCACAGGCACCGCAAATGCGGCACCCGACAACGACTGGGACCGTCTCGCACAGTGTGAGTCCGGCGGCAACTGGGGCATCAACACCGGCAACGGCTACCAGGGTGGCCTGCAGTTCTCGCCGAGCACCTGGACCGCACACGGTGGCGGCGAGTTCGCCGCCTCGGCCAACCAGGCTTCGCGTGAAGAGCAGATCGCAGTCGCCGAGAAGGTTCTCGCGACGCAGGGCTGGGGCGCATGGCCCTCCTGCTCGTCGAACCTCGGCTTGAGCAGCGGCCCGACGCTGCGGACCGCTCCGACCCCGAGTGCACCGCAGTGGGCACCGTCCGCTCCGAGCACCGCCGCCAGCGCCAATGCCAGCGAGCAGGTGTTCGACGGCATCGACAACACGATCGAGGCAGTTCAGAACAACGGGATGCCACTCCCCTCACCGTTGCTCGACGCATACAACGCCGTGAAGAACTCCGGCATCAATCTGGATCCGGCGCTGGTGAACTTCTACCAGTCCAACAAGGGTCTGCTTCCTCAGTAGTCCTCGCACACAGCGAAACGGCGGGCCCGCATCGAAAGATGCGGGCCCGCCGTTTTCGGTCTTGCTCAGATTTTGTGCTATTCGCCGACTCAGCGATTGATGACAGTGTGCGGGTGAACGTAGGGCAGGTCCTCGACGGGCAGAGGGAATTCCGTGTCCTCGCCGAACGGTGACAGACCACCGGATCGCGACGACGAAAGCTCGGTCACGGCGACTTCGCCCTTCGGAGTCTTAGGCCACCCCGGATCGACATAGTTCTTCTTCACGTTGTTAACCACGAGCCTATTTTGACACGAGCCACAGCTACGCACAGCACATGTATCTAATCTGGTACCTGATGACCGCCACCGACCGTGCCGCAGGCACTACAGATACCGACAGCTTGGCAGGGTGGCTGGCGAGGAGTTCCGATGCCGAACTGATCGAACTCCTCCGCCTGCGGCCGGACCTCACCGTTCCGTTGCCCGCTTCCATGGCCGTGCTCGCCAACCGCGCCGAACAGCGCGCCTCGGTCCTGCGTGCGGCCGACGAGCTGAATACGCTCGCGCTGGCAGTGATAGAGGCGCTTGCCATCGAGAACGCCCAGGCCGTCGCGGTCGATCCAGCTCGTGTTGCGGAGGCCATCGGCGATCGCGCGCCAAGAAACGCGATCGACGCCGCCATCGAGACGCTTCGATCGCGTGCGCTCGTGTGGGGTGAGCAGACGCTGCGCATGCTTCCGGTCGCCGTCGAGGTCGTGCCATGGCCGATCGGCCGGTCGCTCGAACCCGTCGTCGCGATGTCGGCCGAGGACATCGCCGCCGCCCTGAGTGGACTCTCACCCGGCGAGCGCGCCCTGCTCGATCGTCTGGCGGTGACGGCGCCGATCGGGCGGACGAAGGACGCTGCACCCGGAACGCCGAGTGATCGTCCTGTGCAGCGACTGCTCGCTCTCGGCCTGCTGACCTGGGTCGACGAGCAAACCGTCGAGTTGCCGCAGCAGGTCGGGCAGGTGCTGCGCGGTGAGCCGGTATCCGACCTCAGCACGCTGATGCAGCCTGCGCTGCACACCCGCAAGCACAAGGCCGCCGAGGTCAACGGCGTTGCAGGTGGTGAGGCACTCGAACTGCTGCGGCACTGCGCCGATGTCATCGACGCGCTCGGTGAACTGCCCGCGCCTGCACTACGCGCCGGTGGCATGGGCGTTCGGGAACTTCGGCGGATCGCCAAGCGAATCGGCGTCGACGAGGATCGGGTCAGCCTGCTCGTCGAGTTGCTCGTCGCAGCGGGGCTGATGGCAAGCGGCCGACCCGACCCGGCACCACCCGGCGACGGCGACGACTTCTGGGCACCGACGGCCGCCGTCGACGCCTGGCTCGACGCACCACCCGCGCGACGCTGGCACACCCTCGCAGCGGCGTGGCTGGACCTGGCTAGGCGACCGTGGTTGATCGGGATGCGAGACGCGAACGACAAGCCGATCGCCGCGCTCTCCGACGAGGTACGAAGCGCCATGGCGGCCCGAGATCGGCGGCTCATTCTCGAGCTGACGGCCGAACTCGGCCGTGGCGAGGGTGTGGACGCCGCGGACGTAGCTCGTGCACTCGCGTGGCGCAGACCGCGCTGGGCAAACCGGTTCACCGTCGGCGCCGTCGACAAGACCCTCACCGAGGCGACCGCACTCGGTGTGATCGGTCGCGGCGCACTCACCTCGCCAGGTCGCGCCCTGCTCCACGGCGGCGACGCCGAAGCAGAGATGGAATCGGCACTTCCGCCACCGGTCGACTATGTCCTCGTGCAGGCCGACCTGACCGTCGTCGCTCCCGGACCCCTCACTCCCGAACTGCAGGAACGCATCTCGCTGGTCGCCGATCTCGAATCGGCGGGCGGCGCGACGGTCTACCGCATCGGCGAGACCAGTGTCAGACGAGCACTCGATGCCGGCGCGACCGCGTCGGAGTTGCACACCCTCTTCGCAACCAAGTCGCGGACCCCGATACCGCAATCGCTGACCTACCTGATCGACGACATGGCACGTCGACACGGCCAACTGCGGGCAGGGATGGCGGAATCGTTCATCCGCTGCGAGGACCCTGCGCTGCTTGCCCAGGTGCTCGCTACCCCGATTGCCGAAGAACTCGCGCTTCGAGCCCTCGCCGCGACCGTCGCGATCTCGCCCGTCCCGCTGAACGAGCTGCTGGCAGGTCTGCGCCGGGCGGGCTTCGCGCCGGCGGGCGAGGACTCTTCGGGCGTGATCGTCGACGTGCGCAAACGTGGCGCCAGGATCGTCAGCAAGCGCCTGCGCCCCCAGCTGCGTACTCCTGCGGTTCCGACCGACGACCAGCTTGCGAACCTCGTCGTCGAACTTCGAGCCGGCGATCGCGCCGCGAAAGCCAATCGCGGCAACGGTGTTCGATCCGACGGCTCGCGCGCGTCCGGTGCGGCGACGATGGCGCTACTGCAATTGGCGGTTCGGGTGCGCCGCAGCGTGAGCATCGGCTACGTCGACGCGCAGGGCATCGCGACCAACCGGATCGTCGAACCGGTGAAAGTCGGTGGCGGCCAATTGGATGCGATCGATCCGGCAACGGGTGCGGTCCGGCATTTCACGCTGCACCGGATCTCGTCGGTCGCGCTGGTCGATTGAGCCGACGCGCCCGCTAGGCGTATGCGAGGCAGTAGGTGAGTTGCGGGTCAGGGAACGCGAGGAACTGGACGTCGTCGGGTCCGCACACACTCTCGTCCTCGACACCTTCGGCCTTCGTGGTCACCCTGTAGGTGGCGGCAGGGTCCGAACAGGCAACGTAGGTAAGGACATTCGTGAGCGCGTCCTCCTCGTAGCAGTTGCCTTCCCGCAGATTCTCGTACAGGCAGAGGAAGAAGGTCGTCGTCGACCCTGACGTTTCGGTGTAGGTCGTGTACGCGTCCGAGGGACATGCCACTTCGGTCGAGTTCGACGAGTAGATCTTGTACGTCGCGTCGTCGGCCGAGCAGTCTCGCGGTTCGGTATCGGCCTCGGTCGACGAGGCTTTGTTGATTCGGATGCAGGAACCGACCTCGGACGGTGGCGCCTCCGCGGAAGTTGTTGTGCGCGAAGAAGACTTGGGAGTGCTCGCCTTCCCCGACGGCGGCGCGGAGGATGCCCGCGTCGATGTCTGCTCGGCCGAACTCTTTTCGGCAACAGGCTTCGGGTCTACTTTCTGACACCCGGTCAGCAGGGCAAACACGAACAGGCACAGTGCAGTTGCGGCCGTCACGAGAACGGTGGACCTACGTCGTCGCTGCACTGAAATCTCTTTCGCTCGAACCGATCGATCGAGGGCCCCTGCGTACCCCGAGACACTCGGGGCCCTCGATCCGGATGTACTTACGCCGCAGCGTCACCCAGGCAGTAGGTGAGCTTCGGGTCGGGGAACTTCAGGTACTGGACGTCGTCCGCTGCACAGATGGACTCGTCTTCGGTGCCCTCTTCCTTCGTCGTGACCTTGAACTTGGCCGACGGATCGGAGCACTCCGCATATCCGAGAATGTTGGTCAAGGTGTCCTGCGAGTAGCAGCTACCTTCCTTCAGGTTCTCGTAAAGGCAGAGGTAGGCGGTGGTGTCCGAACCGCGCGTCTCGGTGTAGGTCGTGTACGCGTCCGACGGGCACGCGGTCTCTGTCTCGTTCGTCGAGAAGATCTTGTAGGTCGCCTTGTTGTCGGCGCAGTCGAGGGGCTCGGTCTCTGCGTCGGTTGCGGAAGCCTTCTTGATCTCGATACAGGTGCCCGCCTCGGCTTTGGCGGTCTCTGACTTCGATGAACAGCCGATCACAAAAAATCCGACCGCCAGCAAAGCTAGAGTCGCAACAACGAGCCGCCTGAGCAGCCCGGATCCCTTGTTTGCCAATGTAGGCCTTTCTCGGAGTTGGACGAGTGTCTTAACGCTCGGCGCAGAATAGCGTGGTGACGTAGTTCGCGCATAGCGCAACCTCGTTTGGACCTGGACAATGGAACGATTACCGCCTATTTAGGAGACTCCACGTGACCGACGGACCGTTGATCGTCCAGTCCGACAAGACACTGCTCCTGGAGATCGACCACGAGTTGTCCGGCGCCGCGCGAGCGGCGATCGCGCCGTTCGCCGAACTCGAACGCGCGCCCGAGCACGTCCATACCTATCGGGTGACGCCGCTGGCGCTGTGGAACGCGCGCGCGGCAGGCCACGACGCCGAACAGGTGGTCGATGCGCTGGTCACCTACTCGCGCTACGCAGTTCCGCAGCCACTGCTCGTCGATATCGTCGACACGATGGGCCGCTACGGCAGGCTGCAACTCGCCAAGAGCCCCGTTCACGGCCTGGTCTTGATCAGCCTCGATCGGGCTGTGCTCGAAGAAGTGCTGCGGCACAAGAAGATCGCGCCGATGATCGGCGCAAGGATCGACTCCGACACTGTCGTCGTGCACGCGAGCGAGCGCGGCAGACTCAAGCAGATGCTGCTCAAGATCGGCTGGCCCGCAGAAGATCTCGCAGGGTACGTCGATGGCGAGGCCCATCCGATCGAGCTGGACTTCGGAACTGACGGCTGGCACCTTCGCGACTATCAGGAAATGGCCGCCGATTCGTTCTGGGCAGGCGGATCCGGTGTCGTCGTTCTTCCGTGCGGTGCGGGCAAGACGATGGTCGGCGCCGCAGCGATGGCAAAGGCGAAAGCGACGACGCTCATTCTGGTCACCAACACAGTGGCAGGCAGACAGTGGAAACGTGAGTTGATCGCACGCACATCGCTCACCGAAGAGGAGATCGGCGAGTATTCGGGCGAGCGCAAAGAGATTCGCCCAGTGACAATCGCCACATATCAGGTGATCACACGCAAGACGAAGGGCGAGTATCGGCACCTCGAGCTCTTCGATTCGCGCGACTGGGGATTGGTCATCTACGACGAGGTGCACCTGCTGCCCGCGCCCGTGTTTCGGATGACGGCAGATCTGCAATCTCGTCGCCGGCTCGGGCTGACGGCCACGTTGGTCCGCGAAGACGGGCGCGAAGGTGACGTCTTCTCGTTGATAGGCCCGAAACGATACGACGCGCCGTGGAAGGACATCGAGGCCCAGGGCTGGATTGCGCCCGCCGAGTGCACCGAAGTTCGCGTGACCCTCACCGACGCCGAAAGAATGTCCTACGCGGTCGCCGAGCCTGAGGAGCGCTACAAACTCTGTTCGACGGCACGAACGAAAATCCCTGTCGTCCAGTCGATTCTGGCGCGCCACCCCGACGCGCCCGCACTCGTCATCGGCGCCTATCTCGACCAACTCGACGAATTGGGCGAGGCACTGAACGCGCCGATCATCCAGGGCTCGACGAAGACGAAGGAACGCGAGGAACTCTACGATGCCTTCCGGCGCGGCGAGATACCCGTTCTGGTCGTGAGCAAGGTTGCGAACTTCTCCATCGACCTGCCGGAAGCATCTGTTGCAGTGCAGGTTTCGGGTACTTTCGGGTCGCGTCAGGAAGAGGCGCAACGCCTAGGGCGACTGTTGCGACCCAAACACGACGGTGGTCAGGCGCACTTCTATTCGGTCGTTGCTCGGGACACGCTCGACGCGGAGTACGCGGCGCATCGCCAGCGGTTCCTTGCCGAACAGGGTTATGCGTACCGGATCATGGATGCCGACGACCTGCTCGGCCCGACGATCGGATCGACCGACGCCTGACCCGAACAACCGTGCCCGCACAATAAAGGCCTGCGTCGGTGACGGCTGCTCGTGCTAGGAATGAAAGGTGCGACGCTTCGAGTTTGCAGTCGACCGGGGTCATGCGAAGGCAGTCAACGAAACCATCGCGGACGTTCGTCGTTTACGCATGGCCGCGATCGTGCTCGCGGTCGTACTCGGTGCTGCAACTGCCGTTCTGATCTCGCTCGATCATCCGTGGTCCTACATTCTCTCGGTGGTGTTCGCGATCGGCGCCGCCACCTCGCTGTGGGTCGCGATCTGGGCACCTCGCCGCGTCGGTAGCATCGAAAAGCTCTATGCGGAAGGTCCTTTGGTCGCGGCGGTGGTGTCCGAAACCCGTTCCGACGGACTCACGCTGCTCGCCCTCGTCGACGTCGGACTGCCGGACGCGGCAGGCGCTCGCTACGCATTCGTCACGCGTAGCGTGCGCTCGCTACCCGGCCACAACGCGACGCCGGGTGAACGCGTGCCGTCGGTATCGGTTCTGGCCGACCGGACGGTTCTGCCCACCGGCGACACCTGGCAGCAGGTACGGCCGATGCCGATCGCGTGGGGTACTCGCGACGGCGAGGTCATCGCGCGGGCGATTGCCGCGATCGACGACGCCGAGTGGCAACTGCTTGCAGACAATCTCTCGGTCAGCGATAAGGTCCGCCGGGCCGAGCACAATCACCTCTTCGTCAACCCGAAGGATCTCCCCCCGGAACTGCGCTGAAATCCTGTCGCGACCGGTACGCCGCCGCCGCTACTCTGACCCGATGGTTCCGACCGCACACCTACTCGCCTTTCTCGCCGCGGCCTTCGTGATCATCGTGATCCCCGGCCCGAGCGTGCTGTTCACAGTCGGCCGGGCGTTGGCGCTCGGTCGCCGTGCCGCGTTGCTCACCGTGATCGGAAACGGCGTCGGATCAGCGGTCCCACTGATCGCCGTAGCCGTCGGCCTCGGAGCGATCGTCGCGGCCTCGGCGATCGCGCTGACGATCGTCAAGCTTGCCGGTGCCGCGTACCTGATCTACCTGGGCATACACGCATTCCGAGATCGCAAATCGTTGGCAGCCGCCTTCGGCACGCAAGTCGATCCCGTAGCGAACGGCCGGGTGTTCACCCAAGGCGTCGTCGTCGGGATGACGAACCCGAAAACGATCGTGTTTTTCGCCGCGGTCCTACCGCAGTTCGCCGACCCGGATTCACCCATGTTGTCGGTGCAACTACTGGTCCTCGGCACCATGTTCATCCTGATCGGCTTCGTCTCCGACGGCGCGTGGGCGCTCCTGGCAGGAACGGTTCGAACGTGGTTCGCGAAGTCCCCCAAACGGCTCGAAGCGGTCGGCGCCGCGGGCGGCGTACTCATCATCGGAGTCGGCGCCACGCTCGCTGCGTCGGGAGCGAAGAGCTAGTCGTCGTCCGAGCCGTCGTCGTCCGAACCACTGTCGTCGGCGCTGAGGTCGTCGAACATCCTGCGCACTTTCGTCTCCCACTGCTGAGCCCGTTCCAGATCGCGGTCCGCACGCTTGGCCGTGTCGGTGGCGACCTTCTCGGCGCTACGTGCGAACTGCCGCTCTTGCTCCGCACGCTCTAGTTCGTCCTTCAACTCCGCGATTCGCTGTTCGACGTCTTCGACGGCGGCGCTCGCCTCGGCAGCTTCCTCCTGTGCCGATGCCGCGGCGGTCGTCGCGTCGGTCAGTGCGGCGGTGGCCTCGTCGAGTTCGGCGCGGGTCGCCTCGAGTAGGGCGCTCCGATCCCGTTTCGGCTTGGGCGCAACTCTTTCGGGAGCTTTGCCGCCGACTACGGTCAACCCGGCGGGGCCGAATCCTTCGTAGTTCGCGGCCGTCACGATCCGACCGAGACGCACCTGCTCGGCGATATCGTCGTCGGCCATCGCCGCGTGCAACGTCTGCCCGACCTCGCGAAGCGCATCTTCGCCCACATCACGGCCACGTTCCTGGGCCAACTCGCCTGCTTTGCGTGCCAGCTTTCGAACGATCTGCTGACGCTGAGTCGTGAGCCTGCGAAGTTCCGCACCCGAGAGATGCCGTTGCGCCTCACGAAGGGCAGCGCCGAGTTGTAGCACTGCGTCGATGTCGTCCGGGGTTTCCCAGGCGAGCAGATTCACCAGCCACCCGACAGTTGTCGGCTTGCGGAACTTCCCGATTTCGGTCGCCAGCTCGCGGTCGCCTTCTTTGCGAGCCTGCGCTGCCCTGGCTTTCCGAACTTCGATGAAATCGGCCGGGTCACCGCCGTACAGCTCGTTGGCGACGTCGTCGATGTCCACAGAGCCATCCTGTCACCAATGCCGTCGACTACTGCGCAAGTTCGGCGCCGATCAGCGCAGTGCCGGCAGCACCTCTCGTTCGAACAGCTCGATACCCGAGGTGTCGAACGCCGCTTCGGGAAAGTTGAAGATCGCGTAGCCGAGACCAAGATCGCGCATCTCGCTCAGCTTCTCGACAATCTGCTCGGGCGTGCCGACGGCTGCCGAACCATCGAAGGCGCCTGCTGCGCCGGCAGCGGCTTCCCGGCCGATGATCGGCTCGACGCGTGCCTTGAACGCCGACAACCGCTCGGCCACTTCGGCTTCGGTGGACCCGATGGCTACGTTGTAGTTGGCCGAGCGGACGATGGCGTCGAAGTCGGTGCCGACGGTCGCGCAGTGCTCTCGCAGATTGTCGGACTTGTGCGTGAATTCTTCGGGGTTTCCGGCGAAGTTCGTGTACTGCGCGTACTTTGCTGCGATCTTCAGCGTCACCTTCTCGCCGCCACCCGCGACCCAGATCGGAATACCGCCCTCCTGCAAAGGAAGTGGTCTGACGATTGCGCCATCGACCTGGTAGTACTTGCCGTCCAGCGTCGCCGAACCCGTGGTCCATGCTTGCCGAAAAATCTGCACACCCTCGTCGAGGCGGCCCAAACGCTCACCGGCAGAGGGGAACCCGTAGCCGTAGGCACGCCACTCGTGCTCGTACCAGCCGCCGCCGATACCCATCTCGACGCGTCCACCCGAGATCAGGTCGATCGTCGCGGCCACCTTCGCGAGATAGGCCGGATTGCGATAGCTCATCGCGGTACACATCTGACCGAGGCGGACCCGCGACGTCGACGCAGCGAACGCAGACATCAGCGTCCACGCCTCGTGGGTCGCTTCGTCCGTCGGCATCGGCACCGTATGGAAGTGGTCGTACACCCAGATCGACTCCCAATCCGGGTTGGCGTCAGCGCGTTGCGCCAGATCTCGCATCACCGCCCACTGGTTGGCAGGGTCTATGCCGACGAGGTCGAGGCGCCAGCCTTGCGGTACGAACATTCCGAAGCGGATAAATTCACCCTACTGCTTGTCCGTAGTATCGCCCTGTGGCAGCAGCTCTCGCCTTGGCGCAAACTTTCGAATCCCACCGCGGCCATCTACTCGCAGTCGGCTATCGACTCACCGGCAGTGTCACCGACGCCGAGGACGCGGTCCAGGAAAGCTGGCTCCGTCTCGTGACCGTCGAGCAGGACCAGATTCGAGACCTACGTGGCTGGCTGACAACCGTGGTCGGGCGAATCTGCCTCGACCGCTTACGCTCTGCCGCAATCCGTCGGGAAAGCTATGTCGGGCAATGGCTTCCGGAACCCGTCGTCGCTCCCCTCTCGTCCTCCTACGAACCGGACCCACTGCAGGTCGTCGTCGCCGACGAGGACAACCGCCTCGCGGCCCTCGTCGTACTCGACACGCTCACACCCGCCCAACGGGTCGCTTTCGTATTGCACGATGCGTTTTCGGTGCCGTTCGACGAGATCGCCGACATCCTCGGAGTGACCATCGAAACAGCACGCAAACTCGCTTCCCGCGCACGCAAGGCCGTCTCGGCGACCCCACCAGCCGTTCCACGCGAAGAGCACGCAGCTGCGGTGGAACGGTTTCTCGCAGCGATGGCGAGCGGAGACATGGCTGCAGTGATCGCGGCTCTGCATCCGGACGCCAGGACGACCGGCGACGCGAACGGGACGACGAGTACCGCGATCAACATCGTCACGGGTGCCGTCAAGATTGCCAGGTTCTTCATGGGGCTCGCCGAGAAGTTCGGGCGCGACCCACTGCTGTCCTATACGCCGGTCATGGTCAACGGCGAACTCGGCATGTATCAACCGGGGACAGCGGGCGACGCCGCTCATCCGCCCATCCCATCGCGAGTGATGGGGTTCACCGTCCGCGACGGTCTCGTCGCCGCGACCTACGACATGGCGAACCCGGAGAAGTTGTCCGGCGTGCGACTCTGAGCGGTCGCAGCGGTCCACCCGGCTAGGCTCGAGCCATGTCGCAAGCGTCGGGGTCCACCTCTCGAACGGTCGCACGATTGCAGCCGTTCTCGTCGACGATCTTCGCTGAGATGACCGAACTCGCAGTGCGGCACGCGGCGGTCAACCTCGGTCAGGGGTTTCCCGACTCCGACGGTCCGGCAGCCATGCTGGCGGTCGCGCGGCAATCGATCGCGGACGGTCTCAACCAGTACCCGCCCGGTCGCGGTATGCCTATGCTGCGCAACGCAATCGCGGCGGATCGAGCCACCCGCTACGGCACTTCCTACGACCCGGCGGACCAGGTGCTCGTGACTGTCGGCGCAACCGAGGCGATCAGCGCCTCGGTACTCGGCTTGGTCGAACCCGGCGAAGAGGTCGTCTTGATCGAGCCGTTCTACGACTCCTATGCCGCGGCAGTTGCGCTGGCGGGCGCGGTTCGACGCAGCGTGTCGCTCGTGAGCGACGGTGCGGGTTTCACACTCGATGCGGATGCACTGCGTGCGGCGATCACACCGAACACGCGGATGATCATCGTCAACTCACCGCACAACCCGACCGGCGCGGTGCTGAGTCGCGACGACCTTGCCGCCATTGCCGAGGTGGCCTGCGAGCACGACCTCCTTGTTCTGACGGACGAAGTCTACGAACACCTCGCGTTCGACGACCGGTCTCACATCTCGATCTCGACACTGCCCGGCATGTACGAGCGGACGATCGTAGTGTCCAGTGCGGCAAAATCTTTCAGCTGTACGGGCTGGAAGATCGGTTGGGCATGCGGACCCGCGGATCTCATCGACGGCGTCCGAGCCGCGAAGCAGTTCCTGACATTCGTCGGAGGCGGACCGTTTCAGCCTGCTGTTGCCTACGCCCTCGAACACGAGCAGGCGTGGGTCCGCGGGCTACGCGACGAACTCCAGATCAAGCGTGATCGCCTGTCGAAAGCATTGACCGACACCGGTTTCGATGTGAAACGCAGCGAGGGTGGCTACTTCGTCTGCGCCGACGTCACCCCACTCGGAGTCGGGGACGCACTGGCATTCTGCCGAGAGCTTCCCGATCGGATAGGCGTAGCCGCTGTGCCGGTGAGTGCCTTCGCCGAGGACTTCGACAAGTGGAATCGGCTCGTGCGCTTCACCTTCTGCAAAAAGGACGAGACCCTCGACGCCGGGATCGAGCGGCTGACCAGGCTCACATAGCGGCGGGTCGAGCGCGGTCCGTCGCAAGTGTGATCGCGAGACCGCCGAGCACGGTCCCCATGGCGAAGCGCTGCACCCGCAACCACGAGGGTCGACGGGTGAGGAAACCCGAGATGGTCGCTGCAGCAAGCACTATCAGCGCGTTCACCGTCAGGGCTACGCAGATTTGCACACTTCCGAGCGCCAGACTCTGCAACCACACCTTGCCTGCGTCGAGATCGACGAACTGCGGGATCAGGGCAAGGTACATGATCGCGATCTTCGGATTCAGCAGATTGGTCAGCAGCCCCATTGCAAACAGCTTTCGATCCGAATCGATCGGCATGGCCTGCGGAGCGAACACCGAGGTCCCGCCCGGCCGCAACGCCTGCCAGGCGAGCCAGAGCAGATATGCCGCGCCGGCGAACTTCACCGCTAGGTACAACTCGGGCACAGCGATGAACACCGCTGCGATACCAACCGCGGTCGCGGTCATGTACACGAGAAATCCGACAGCCACACCGCACAGCGAGACCAGGCCAGCGCGCCGCCCCTGGGTGATGCTGCGCGATACCAGGTACATCATGTTGGGTCCCGGCGTCAGCACCATTCCGAGTGCAACGGCTCCAACACCGAGTACTGCAGTCGTTGTCAGCATGAGGCCAAGCGTTCCAGCCGCTGGACCCTTTGTCGCAGTCCAGTTGCAAGGTAGTGGCCATGCGTCGAAGGCCGACGGCCCACTGCGACGATCCTCCTCGTTCACGAGACTACTAATTCGTGTAGTAGCGATCGCTGTATCGTGAATGGGGTGAATAACCCCGAGGTCGACGCTGCGCGCTTGCGTGGCGCCGCCGTCGGGGCTTGGTCGGCGGCTATGGCTGTCGCAGCTCACGGCTTCGCAGGTGGCGGAATCCCTGGCGAAGCTCGATCGTCGCGTTGATCCTTGCCTGCGCCGCGATCGGTACCGCGGTAGGTGCGGCAGTATCGAGCGGGCGTAGGTACCTCGTCCTTGTCGTCGCTCTGTGCGCCGGCCAGCTGGTCGGTCACTTCGCACTCGTTCTCACCGAAAGCCACGCCCACGGCGGCAACTTCTCGCTGCTGATGCTGGCATCCCACGTCGTCGCTGCCGCTGCCTGCGCGGCGCTGATCTGCAGCGCCGAGCGCCTGTACTGCGTCGCCGCATCCACCCTCGACCAGTTGATCGTCGCGACGTCGGCTCCGGTCCCCGTCGTCGGCCCGCTGCGCACTAGTCCCCCGCTGTATCGCCCCTCGGTTGTCCTACGGCTGCTGGTCAGCGCCGGAGCCGGCACCCGCGGGCCGCCGACCTCGCGAGCACTTTCCGCCTGAGGCGGGCTACTTCTTCGTCCGGTCCAACTCGATGCGACCGGATCACGCCGTTGCAGCGCTATGCCGCGACGCGTTCTCTGCTTCGACCCTTTCGGCGCGCCACTGCCGTGCGCCATGGGTCACCCGCTGCTCGACGAGCCCCCACCGCGATGCCCGTCTGCACACTCGAAACGTTTTACCTACCAATAGTTTTCATCGAAAGGCACACCATGAACACCAGTTCCGGCAAGCGCGGCCCGTTGGCAGTTGCGGCGCGCAAAGATCGCAACCGCAAGATCGCGATACAGGCCGCGATTGCCCTTGTCCTCGTCGCCCTCGTCGTCGCGATCGGAATTTCGGTCTCTCGCAAGAGTTCCGACAACAAGGCAGAACAGACCGCGGCGCCGACAACCACCGAGTCGACCGCTGCACCCTCGGTTCTCACGCCTGACGGTGCCATCAGAATCGGCGATCCAGCCGCCAAGGTGGTCGTGTCGGCAATCGAGGACTTCCAGTGCCCTGCCTGCAAGCAGTTCGAATCGATGACCGGCCCGACGTTGTCGGATCTCGTCGCATCGGGAACTGTTGCGGTCGACTATTCGCCCATTGCCATACTGGATCGTATGTCGTCGACAAACTATTCGACTCGCGCCGCGAATGCCGGCTTCTGCGTAGTCGAGGCAGACAAGACGGCCTGGCCGGCGTGGCACCAGGCGATGTTCGAGGCACAGCCCGAGGAGGGTGGCTCCGGCCTGACCGACGAACGCCTCGTCGAACTCGCAACGGCAGCAGGAGCATCCGATCCTGACGTCGCGCAGTGCATAACGTCGATTCGCTACGGAACCTTCGTCGGTACCAATACCCAGACTGTTCTAGCAAGCGGCGTCACCAGCACACCGACCGTTCGCGTCAACGGCGTTGCGCTTCGCAACCCGACCCCGGACGCGTTGCGTGCAGCCGTCACCGCGGCCCAACAGTGACAAGCGTTCGATCAGGTTCGGGGTGGCTGCTCACGATCGGTGGGCTCGTAGGCCTGACGGCCGCGGCCACACTGACCTACGAGCGCTGGAAGATCACCGCGGACCCGGGTTACATACCGTCGTGCAGCATCAACCCGGTGCTGTCGTGCGGCACGGTGATGACGACGCCACAGGCATCGGTGTTCGGCTTTCCCAATTCGCTGATCGGCATCGTCGGCTTCACCCTCGTCGTCGCGATGGGAGCGCTCACCCTCACCGGCGTGACACTGCCACGCTGGCACTGGGTGGGGCTCTGGATCGGCAGCCTGCTGGGCACCGTATTCGTCTGCTGGCTGATCTTTCAAAGCCTCTACCGAATCGGCGCTCTGTGCCCTTACTGCATGGCGGTCTGGCTGGTGACGTTGCCGATCCAGACCGTCGCGTTTCATCGAGTCGCCGAAGGCCGCGGCGGCGTTGTGAAAGTGATCGACGAGTGGCGCTGGACGATCGCCGCGGTCTGGTTCGCGATCGTTGCGGTCATGGTGTTCGTGCGGTTCGAGGACTATTGGACAAGTCTTATCTGACAGCTTCACGCGCGGTATCATCGAACACATGTTCGTAACGCATCAAGCGTCGCTGTTCGATGTCGAGCCGTCCGGCCCGACGATCGGCGACCTTGCCTGCGCAATCACCCGCACCCAGTTGAGTGCGGGCGCGTGGGTCGATCACGCGCCCGGCTGGGTGGCCGGATCCGAGGACCTGTTCTCCGATCTGGTCCACAACGTCGCCTGGCGGTCGGATCGCAGGCCCATGTACGACAGGGTCGTAGACGTGCCCCGCCTGCTCTGTTTCTACGATGCCGGGGACCCACTTCCAAATCCGCTTCTCGCACAGGCCCGTTCACTGCTCAGCGAGCACTACGCCAACGAACTCGGCGAGCCGTTCACAACGGCCGGTCTCTGCCTGTACCGCGACGGGTCCGACAGCGTCGCGTGGCACGGCGACACGATCGGGCGCAGCCGCACAGCGGACACGATGGTGGCGATCGTGTCGCTCGGCGATGCCCGCCCGCTCCTACTGCGACCGCGAGCGGGCGGTGCGACGCTTCGTTTCCAACTCGGCCACGGCGACCTGCTCGTTATGGGCGGATCGTGTCAGCGGACCTGGGAGCACGCCGTGCCGAAGACCAATCGCGCTGTCGGACCACGGATCAGCGTGCAGTTTCGGCCCCACGACGTGCGGTGACGGCAGCTGCGAGGGTGTCGAGTTGCCGTGCGGTGGTCGCCCAATCGAGGCAGGCATCGGTGATCGATTTGCCGTAGACGAGGTCGTCGGCTCGGCCGAGTGTCAGGTCTTGCCTGCCTGCTTCGATGAAGCTTTCGAGCATCATCCCGACGACGCGACGCTCCCCCGCCGCAATCCGGCGCGCGACGTCGTCGACCACGTCGACCTGCTTGTTGTGGTCCTTGTTGCTGTTGCCGTGGCTGGCGTCGATGACGATTCGTTCGGGCAGGCCCGCCTTGGCCAGCAGGGCAGCCGCGGCATCGACCGACGCCTCGTCGTAGTTCGGTCCGGTGCTGCCACCACGCAGAATCACATGACAATCGGGGTTGCCGGTCGTCTGGATCAACGCCGCGTGTCCGTTCCGGTCCATTCCAGGGAACACGTGGCTTGCCGCCGCTGCCCGGGTTCCGTCGACGGCAACCTGGACGTCGCCGTCGGTGCCGTTTTTGATGCCGACCGGCATCGACAACGCGCTGCTCAACTGTCGATGCACCTGACTTGCGGCAGTTCGCGCGCCGATCGCGCCGTAGCTGACCAGGTCCGCGATGTATTGCGGCGTGATCGGGTCGAGGAATTCGCAGGCAACCGGCAATCCGAGAGACGAGATGTCGACGAGCAACTGCCTGCCGATGCCCAAGCCGGTATTGACGTCGAAGCTGCCGTCGAGGTGCGGGTCGTTGATCAGGCCCTTCCACCCCAGCGTGGTCCGTGGCTTCTCGAAGTACACGCGCATGACGACATGAAGACGGTCGTCGAGGTCGGCGGCTTTGCAGGCGAGGCGCTGTGCGTAGTCGAGTGCGGCTGCCGGGTCGTGTACCGAGCACGGTCCGACGATCACCATCAGTCGGTCATCGTCGCCGTTCAGTACGTCGACGGTTGCGTTACGTCCGGCGCGCACGGTAGCCACGGCTGCGTCGTCGACGGCATGGGCTCGACGAATCTCGTCAGGCGACACCAACGGGCTGATGCTGATGGTGCGCTGATCATCGAGATCACGTGTCGGATCGAGTGCGATTGTCATTTCGGGTTCCTGTTCTCAGGACCGACCCGAAGGAAGATTCGCTACCAAGCGAGCCGGTCTGTCGTCCGGCTCGAGGTGGAGGTGTCAGCGTCGCAAAGCGGTTTCGCCGACCGACCCACCAAGGGCCGGTTCGAGAAACCAAAAATATCCGCGCGACATAAATTGGACTGTACCAGCCGACACATCGGAAGTGTGTCGGTGCCGACCAGTTTTACTGCACCCAACTCTATTGCGCACAATCTAATTGTGGTCTACAGTTTTGACATGGCCAACGACCTCGCTCTCGACAGGCAGTTGTGCTTCGCGCTGTACTCGGCCTCACGGGCCGTGACGGCGACGTATCGACCTATCTTGGAATCCCTCGGCGTCACGTATCCGCAATACCTCGTGTTGCTTGCACTGTGGGAACGTGACGGCCGTGGCGTCAGCGAACTGTGCGACGACCTGAAACTGGACACCGGCACTCTCTCGCCGCTGCTCAAGCGTTTGGGCATGCTCGGACTGGTCGAGCGGCAGCGCCTCTCCACCGACGAGCGCCGGGTGCAGATCACCCTGACCGCCAAGGGCCGCGCGCTCGAAGCTCGCGCTTGCGACATCCCTAAGCGGCTCGGCGAGTCGATGGGCATGACTGCTCGCGACGCCGACGAGCTTCGCGAAACGCTTGTACGACTGACGAATTCGCTCACCACGGCAGCAACCTGAACCCCCGCACGGAACGACCGATAACCCCACAAAGGAAGAGGAAAGAATTATGGCAATCCTGTACACCGCAGAAGCGCTCGCAACCGGCGACGGCCGCAACGGCCACGCCCGCACCACCGACGGCAAGGTCGACGTCGCCCTGTCCGCACCGAAGGAAATGGGCGGCAACGGCGAAGGCACCAACCCGGAGCAGTTGTTCGCGGCAGGCTACGCAGCATGCTTCCACGGCGCGCTCCGCTTGGTCGGCGGTCGTGAGAAGGCGAACATCGCGGATTCGGCAGTCGGCGCGAAAGTTGGCATCGGCCCCAATGATTCGGGCGGCTTCGGGCTCGAAGTAACCCTCGAAATCTCGCTGCCCCACCTGTCGAAGGACGAGGCACAGGCCCTCGCCGACAAGGCACACCAGGTGTGCCCGTACTCGAACGCCACCCGCGGCAACATTCCCGTCACCGTGACGGTTGCCGAAGACTGATTCACGCTTTTCTCCGACACGCGCGGCGACCGCTTCGTCTTGCTCGATCCGACGAAGGTACGGTCGCCGCGCTTGTATCGTCACCAGTGGCACATACCGGCAACCACCGAGCTGACGTCGCTGAGGAGTTCTTTTGGGTACCCGCGTACCAGGATCGCGTGTTCTGCGACTGCGCGGCGTTGTACTCGCTGCACTGTTGCTTGTGCTGGCTACCGCGTGCGACACGCATTCGAGCGACGGTGGTTCCGACGCGGACGGCAACTCCGACCGCACCGTCACGATCGGGCACTCCAAAGGCAAGACCAGCGTCAACGGCATTCCGAAGAAGATCGTGACGCTCGGGACCCAATGGCTCGACGCTGCACAGGTTCTCGGTGTGACTCCGATCGGCTATATCGACAACGTGGGCAGAGCGGCCGGTGCAACCAACTCGCCGTGGGAGCCTCCTTCGCTGCAAAGTGCGACAGCGATCGATCCAGCAGGCGACGTGGTCGCCCAGGTCGAGGCTCTCGATCCCGATCTGATCCTCGTCACCAGGTTCGGCCCCGACGAGTACGACAAGCTGAGCAATATCGCGCCGACCATCCCCGAACTTCGGAGCTCCGAGGTGGACTCGTGGGGCGAGCAGATCGATATTCTCGGCAAGATCCTCGACAAGCAGGGCCAAGCCGCGTCGGTCGCGGCGAACATCAACGGCCGCATTGACGCGATTGCCGCGAAGAACCCAGGACTGAAAGGCAAAACCTTCGTCACGACGTTCCTGTCGTCGCCAACGCGGATGGATGTTCTCGCGGACCCGCAAGACGGCGCGAGCGTCCTGTTCACCCGGCTCGGCATGACGCTGCCCGAAAAGCTTGTCACCCAAGTCGGCCCGACGGGTCGCGCAGCGTTGCCACCCGAACGACTCGTCGACCTGAACACCGACCTGCTGGTCGCCACGTCGACCCCCGAGATGACCGACCTTTTCAAGGCCCTACCGGGGTACGACACACTGCCGTCCGTCCAGAAGGACAGCATCGTCTACCTCGACGTCGCCGCCGGAACAGGACTCAATCAGCCTTCGCCGCTGTCGATTCCGTACGTCCTCGATCGTCTCGAAGCCGGCCTGGCCAACGCCGCCAAATAGTCAGGCGTCACGCAGCGCCCGCGCTGCTTTTCGCGAGCGCGTCGACCCTTCGACGACATCGCTGCGTAGCACTCGGTCCGACAACATGCCGAGGCAACTCAGATTCGGAAATCCCGGACCTTGGGACACACCGGCGAGGTTCGGCAGGAACAACTTCGGCGTCATGGACTCGACGGAAAGGTCGTAGCCGATGGACGCCTCGATGCGCTCCTGGGTGATCTCGCTGCCGACCGACAGTTCGAGTACATCGGCGGCGTCCTGATCCATGAGGTCGACGAACCACAGCGGCTGACCGCCGGTGGCGTCGACCACCAGATCGAAGGTGTGCGTGCGATC
Organism: Antrihabitans spumae; assembly: GCF_043944905.1. Taxonomy (NCBI): domain Bacteria; kingdom Bacillati; phylum Actinomycetota; class Actinomycetes; order Mycobacteriales; family Nocardiaceae; genus Antrihabitans; species Antrihabitans spumae. The sequence goes on along the minus strand of NZ_JBIMSN010000141.1, from coordinate 18,306 downwards.
CCCACGCGTGCCGTTGTTCAACGTCAACGCGAGCAGGTCGCCGTCGGACTTCGCGCGTACGACCCGGCCCTGCAGATGCGAGACCCTGTTGTCGCCTAGCAGCGTTTCCTGAACGCGGACCGAGAAGACTCCCCGATCGGTCCGCCGGATGACGTCCCGTTTCTCTTCGTTGGTCAGCGCGATCCACTTCGTCGGGTCGCTGTACAGCGAGTTCTCGAAATAGCTTTCGCCACGCGTATAGAGGGTCGCCATCGGCGAGACAACCGAGATGCTCATCGCGTCGTGCCGTGCCAGTTCGTCGAGCACCGAACCTGCGGTTTCACCGCCACCGATGACGGCTGCGCGCGACGAGAGCGGCAGTTGCCTGCGGCCTGCCAGATCCCAGAACTCCGCGACGCTCAGCATCCGAGGATGTTTGTAGAGTGCGCTCTTGCTGCTGCCGGGACCGGTGATCATCAGCGCATCACCCTCGCACTGGATGGTCTGCCCGTTGGGTCCCTCGACCGTGAGCGACCACTCGCCGGTATCGCACGACATCGACCTGACCGAGCCGACGACCAACTCCAACTGAGCCTTCTTCGCGACCCACTGCAGGTACTTCGCCCACATGTGATGCTGCGGACTAGGTCGGCCGCGGTCGATCCACTCGGTGAAGCCGCCGTGATCGACGAGAAAGGACGTCCAGCTGAACGTCAGCATCTTCTCGTTGATCTCGCGGTTGTGGCCCTGAACGAGATTCGAGCGGTACGGGAACCCGATGTCCTTCTCCGGGCTTGTGCCGAGGCGATGGTTGCCGTCGGTCCACCCACCGCCCGGCAGCCAGTTGCCGCCGACCGCGTGTTGCTCGATCGCGACCACACGTGGCGCTGGATAACCGAGCTCCTCGAGAACCGACGCCTTCGCCGCTACCGCAAGCGCTTTCGGTCCGGCACCGACAACGAGAAGGGTGTCCATCAGCGCTGCCCGCCCGCCGCGTCGACGGTCTCGAGTTCGTGAGTGTCCATGGCCGCGATCTCGAGATAGATCTGCGCGACCTGTTCGAGTCTGGTTGGGCTTTCCCCTGCCGCCACGTCGCTCGCGATCAGTCGGGTTGCCAGTGCCGCAACCGTTCGGGCGGCGAAGATGTCCGACACGACGGCGTTAGATGCGTCGAGCCAATCCCGGATCCGCGCAATGATAGTCGTCGCAAGGACGGAGTCGCCGCCGAGTGCGAAGAAGTCGTCGTCGACGCCGACTTTCGTCCCGCCGAGCACCTCGCTGACGATTGCTGCGAGCGCACGCTCCAGCTCGGTTCGTGGGGCGACAAAGCTGTTGGCATCGTCCTCGGCGGTGAAGAGAGCCGTGACCGCTCGGCGGTCGAGCTTGCCGTTCGATGTCAACGGGAACACGTCGAGAATCTCGATGCGACCGGGAATCATGTAGCGCGGCAGCAGATCTCCGAGTGCTGCACTGATCTCGTCCGAAGTGACGGACCCGTCCGTTGTGACCGCTGCCGCCAATTTCGGCGCAGCTTTACCTACGACGACCGCTACGGCGAGGCCAACGCCGTCGATTGACCGCAACGCGCCCTCGATCTCGCCGAGTTCGATCCGGTAGCCACGAATCTTGACCTGATGGTCCGCACGCCCGAGGAATTCGAGGGTGCCGTCCGGGAGATATCTGGCGAGATCTCCTGTGCGATACCAGTTCTGACCTTGATGGGTGAGAAACTTCGCTGCCGAGCGTTCCGGATCGTTGCGATATCCGAGCGCGACGCCCGAGCCACCGACCCACAGTTCACCCGCGACCCAGTCAGGACAGTCGTGACCGGTCGGACCGACGACGCGGCAGGCCACATTGTCGAGCGGAGTACCGAACGGCACCGCGATCCAGTGCGGATCGACCCCGGCAGCGCCTGCAACCTCACAGACCGAGAAGTGAATGGCCGTCTCCGTCGCACCACCCAGACCGGCGAACCTGCAGGTCGGCACCTGCTGCTCCAACCGGCCCGGCAGATCGACGCCGACCCAGTCGCCGCCGAGCAGCACCGCACGAAGCGAATCGCCGAGTCCGCGTTCGAGTCCGGCACTGCTGCCGACCGTCAGCAGCATGTTCAGCATGCTCGGTACGCAGTTGAGGATGCTGACGCGGTATCGGTTGACGAGAGCGACCCATTCGTAGGGGTTTTCGCGCGTCGCCTCATCCATCGCGACGACAGCACCACCCGCGGACAGCAATCCGAAGATGTCGTAGACCGAAGCGTCGAACTCGAGGGCCGCCAGTTCGAGTGAACGATCGGCCGGGCCGACGTCGAAGCGGCGGTTGCAGTCGTCGATCGTGTTCATCGCCGCGCGGTGCGGGACGTCGACACCCTTGGGAGTGCCCGTCGACCCTGACGTGAACAGCACGTAGGCGACGCTCTCGGTGTCGGGAATTACCGGTTGTGCCAACGGCTCCGGGTATGTCACCGCAGTCGCGAGGGGTAGCGCTGGAATGCCGACGCCGCGGAACTGCTCACTGTCGTGGCAGATGGCCGCGATGACGCGACCCGTCTCGAGTATCTGGGTCCGTCGCGCGACGGGCTGGTCGAAACCGATCGGAACGTAGGCCGCACCTGAGGCGAGCACGCCGAGTACCGCGACGATCTGCCCGGGACCTTTCGGCACCTGCACCGCAACAGCATCGCCGACGCCGACACCGTCGGCCTGCAATGCGCCTGCGATTGCGAGCGCTTCGGCAGCGAGGGCTCCGTAGGTCTTTCCGCCGGTCTCGCCCCACAGCAGCGCGGGCGCATCGGGATTCGCCGCAGCGTTGGCGAAGAAGCCTTCGTGCAGTGCTCGTCCGGTTACCGGTGCCGCCGTGTCGTTGACCCGACGCCTGACCGCGAACTGATCGAGCGGCAACGACGGGGTCGCTTGCGCGGTCCACCCGGCAGCACCGTTCGCGAGCCGATCGATCGCGGTTGTGTACTGCGCGAACATCGAGTCGACAACACCTGCGGGGAAGGCGGATTCGCGAACGTCCCAGTTGAGCAGCAGCCCACCGCGGACCTCCGTCACCTGCGCATCGAGCAGCACCTGGGGACCCTGCGACACGATCCAGACCGGCTCACCGAAAGTGTCGGCGACCGAATCCGCGAACAGTTCACCGAGATTCAGCGCACTGGTGTAGACGATCGGAGCGAGCACCTGTTCGCCGCGATGTCTGCCGAGATCCCGCAATACGTCGAGGCCTGAGTAGGCAGCGTGGGAACCGTTGGTATGCATCGTCTTCTGCAGTTCGCGGGCCCGCTCGAGCACACTGCATTCGGCGGAAACATCGACGTCGACCATGATCGACGAGGTGAAGTCGCCGACGATTCTGTCGACATCGGGATGCAGCGACTCACGTTGGAAGAGTGGAAGATTGAGCAGGAATCGCGGTTCGGCAGACCAGCGACCGATCGTTTCGGCGAAGACCGATGCCAGCGCCATCGCGGGTGTGACGCCGCGATCGTGCGCTGCGGCCAACAGGGCATGCTTGGCCTCGGGTGCCAACCAATGGTGGTAGCGGACCGTCTTGTTCGGGTCGGTCCGGTCGGCCTCGGGGACGACCGGGAGCGCAGGCGCGGCAGGCAGTTCGGAAAGTCTGCTCTGCCACCACTGCCTGTCCCGCTCGCGAGCGGGCGCCGGATTCTCGGCCTTTGCTGCGAGGTACTGCCGATACGTGTATCCACTTGCCGCAACCTGGCGGCCGGCATACAGCTCGGCGAGGTCCGCAACGAGTAGGCGGTAGCTCATCGCGTCGGCTGCAAGCATGTCGACGTCGAGGTGCAGGCGAGTCTTGCCGTCCGGGAGCAGGGTAAGCGTCAAGTCGAGCACCTGGCCGTCCTCGACGGCGAGCCGTTGATGCGACTTCTCGTCGCGAAGCTCCGCGAGCTGCGCGGCAACCTCGTCGGCCGCGAGGTCGCGCAGATCGACGACGGCGAACACGGGTCGACCGGGCACCGCGAGGATCTGTTGCGTGCCGTTGGGAAGGAACTGAGCCCGCAGCATCGGATGGAGTGCGACCAACTCGGATACCGCTCGCTCCAAGGCAGCCGCGTCCACACCGCCGCCGTCGAACTCGACGTAGAGATGGGCGGCCACACCACCGAGCGCTTGGCTGTCGGTTCTGCCGATCCAGAAGGCGTGTTGCATCTGCGCCAGCGCGAACGGCTCGGCGTCGGCTTCGGGGGCGACGACCGGCTCGACCGCTTCCGGCTCGCTCACCGGTTCGGCTACGTCACCGGCAAGAAGTGCGTACCACGCATCGACGGTCGGTGCGGCCGCGAGCTGGGCAAAGTTGACGTCGAGCCCACGCTTGCGCCACCCACCTGCGAGTTTCATCATGCGGATCGAGTCGAGCCCGAGCTGGATGAGGTCGTCCGCAGTGGCGATGGTGTGCGCCGGTTCGCCGAGTTGCTTGGCGACCTCGTCGCGAATGCTTTCTCGATCGATCCCGGCTCTGCCTGATTCAGCCACCACACACTCCTCGACAATCCTGGTCCGTAGAGGACCGGTCCGGCACCACGACCACAGGGCACCAGCGGCAATCCTAACCGAATGTCGTAGGGTTGCCTTACCTTGGTTTCAGATCGAAGGATGACATGAACCACAAAGACGGCTTCGTCGGTTTCAGTGACGACCTGGCGGCGACCTACCGAAAAGCCGGCTTCTGGCAGGGCCGGACCCTCGGTGCCGTCCTGCGCGATGCCGCCGCACAGTGGCCGGCGAGCACCGCGATCAAGTCCGACGACGTCGACCTCACCTACCGCGAGGTCGACGAGGCCGCCGACCGGATGGCATCGGGTCTGATCGCACTCGGCATCGAACCCGGCGACCGCGTCGTCGTTCAGCTACCGAACACCACGGAGTTCGTTCCGACACTCTTCGGACTGTTGCGCGCCGGTGCCATACCCGTCCTGTGCCTACCTGCGCACAGAGCGCTCGAAATCGGCCACCTCGCCGAGCTTTCGGGTGCGGTCGGCTACGTAATTCCAGACTCAGCAGCAGGATTCGACTACCGAGAACTGGCCGAGACCGTTCGCGCGCGAGTGCCCTCGCTAGCGCACGTCCTCGTCCTCGGCGAGCCCGGACCGTTCACCGCACTCGACACGGTCCACCGCGAACCGACCACGCTGCCGGACCTGGACCCGTCCGACATTGCGCTGCTGCTGGTTTCGGGTGGGACGACCGGTGTTCCCAAGCTGATCCCACGCACGCACGACGACTACGTCTACAACGCAACGGCAAGCGCAGGGGTGTGCGAGTTGACGAACGACGACGTCTACCTCGTCACTCTTCCTGCGGCACACAACTTCCCACTCGCCTGCCCGGGCATCCTCGGCACCCTGAGCGTGGGTGGTGCCGTCACGTTCGTGGCCGATCCCAGCCCGGAAAGTGCCTTTGCCGCCATCGAGCGGCACGGCGTCACAGTGACGGCTGTCGTCCCTCCGCTTGCGCAACTGTGGTGTGCGGCAACGGATTGGGAGGACGCGAACCTCGAGACGCTACGCCTGCTGCAGGTGGGTGGCGCGAAGTTGGCCGAGTCGAACGCGCGGGAAGTCCGGCCGCAGTTGGGTGCGACGTTGCAGCAGGTTTTCGGTATGGCCGAGGGGCTGCTCAACTACACCCGACTCGACGACTCCGATGACGTCGTTGCGACCACGCAGGGTCGTCCACTCTCCCCCGGCGACGAGGTTCGGGTCGTCGATGCGGACGGAAACCCCGTTCCGGCAGGCACCGAGGGTGAGTTGACGACACGCGGTCCGTACACGATTCGCGGTTACTACCGCGCCGAGGAACACAACGTCAGAGCGATCACCTCCGACGGCTTCTACCGCAGTGGCGACCTCGTAACCCAACTGCCGAGCGGACACCTGATGGTGACCGGCCGGATCAAGGACGTCATCAATCGCGGCGGCGAGAACGTGTCGTGCGACGAACTCGAAGAGCACCTGCTCGCTCACCCGGCCGTCCGGCACGCCGCGGCGGTCGGGATTCCGGACGACTCGCTTGGTGAAAAAGTCTGTGCCGCATTGGTTGTCGTGGATGCCATGCCGTCACTCGCCGAGTTCAAGTCCTTCCTGACCGATCGCGGACTTGCGCCTTACAAACTTCCCGACAGCCTGTACCGGCTGGAATCCCTACCGATCACCGCAGTCGGCAAAATCGACAAACGCGCGCTCGCCGCACAGATTGCCGGCTGAGCGCGCGTCGGTCGCGCGTAGATCGATTCAGCTCCTCGCAGCCGCCACCACGTATGGCGCGACGCTGCCGAGCTTTTCACACGTCTCTTCGAATTCCCGGTCCGGTGAGGACTGCCCGATGACCCCGGCGCCCGCGCGCAGCCAAGCCTGGCCGCCCGCCTGGTAGACCGCGCGAAGTACGAGCGTCGCTTCGAGATTCCCGCCGGGCGAAACCACAAGCACTGCACCCGAATACAGCCCGCGGGGAGCACCATCGAGCCTGAAGATCGTGTCGATACTCGCGTCCTTCGGGATTCCCGACGCGGTCACAGACGGGGACAGAGCTTCCAGAGCATCCCAGTGCGAGTGGTTCGATGCGAGCTGACCACGGACCGTGGATGCCAGATGCTGAACACTGCCGCGCTCACGGACCGACATGAAGTCCGAGACGTGCGAGGTGCCAGCCTCGGCAACCGATTCGATCTCGGCCATCGACGTCCGTACCGAAACTGCATGTTCGACAATTTCTTTGGGATCGGACTCGAGGTCCATCCGAGCCGCGAGGTCCTCGGCGTCACCGCGGCCGAACGCTCGCGTGCCTGCCAGCGGTTCCGTGGTGACGACACCGAGCTCGTCGACCGATGCGACCAACTCGGGACTGAAACCCGCGGCTTCGAGACCGCCGAGCCGTAGCAGGAAAGACCTTGCTGGCGTGTTGTTTTCGCGACCGAGCCGATACGACTCGGGAACGTCTACCTCGAATCCCAGCTCGACCTTCCGCGACAGGATGACCTTCTGATACCGACCCTGCTTGATTTCGTCGACAGCCGCAGCGACACGATCGCGATAGCCCGTCGCATCGGTGCCGATATCGGTCGGGGCTGCGGTGCGGACCGCAGCATCCGGAGCGGTCAGCAGGTCACGGATGGCGTCGTGATCGGAACTGTCGCCGCCGACGATCGTCGCACCGGACTCCGACACCGTGACCTCGACGCGCGGGATCATCAGATGCGCGAGTTCGATCCCACCCTGCAGGTGTGCCTCCGCACCGAAGGTATAGGCACAGCACTCGAAGCCGACCCAGCCGAAAGCCCGTCTTGGACCGAGTGGCAGCGACTGCAGAGCTTCCTCGAGCACAGCCATCGGTCGACCGCTCCACTCACCTGTGCGGGTCGCTCCGTCCCAGGTGACGCGAAGTTCGTGAGTATCGAGCTCGATTTTGCCAAGGCTTTCGCCTGCGAAAATCCATTCACCCGGGCGCTCGTAGACCACGTACTCTTCGAAACGGCCGGACGCGGCCAAGCGTGTGACTGCGGCGAGGGGGTCGACTGCGGCGTCGATGCGCACGTACTCATCGGTGGTCGACAACGTTCCTCCAGTTTGGAAAGGCTCACCTAATTAACTGAAGGAAGGTTAGCATTGCCTTTACATACCGCGGTATGGCTCTCGTCACGCAATGTGGACCTGCAGGCCGGTCAGGCAGCCTTCGCCGCTGCAGCCCGTTCCACGGTGAGCAGACTTTCGGCCGAGTGCTCCGCGTGATAAGCAGCGCCACCGCCACGAAGACCGAAGAGCCGCTTGCTCCAGACCAACCAGACGATCGCCGCAATGTTGATCAACAGCGCGCCGAGCCGCAGGACCGTTACCCGCTCGAGCAATTCGTAGATCTCGATGGGCAGGAAAATGCTCGTCGCGATCACCGCGAGGTATTCGCCCCAGCGTTTCACCAGCCACAGACCGACGGCCTCAGCGATTTGCAAACCCGCGTAGACGCAGACTCCGACGCCTAACCAGAACAGCGTCGTGTCCGACAACGAGAACGCACGATCGATCCCGTGCACGATCTTCGAATCGTCGATGTTCCAGCCGATCTGATCGGCCAACGGTCTCAGCAGCGGCAGCTCCGCGTCGAACGCCTCCCTTACCGTGCCTTTGGCACCGCGGAACTTGAAGATGGCGACGGCAACGATCAACAGCACAAGTGCCCGAACAACCCGTTCGGCAGCAAGCAGCCGCATCAGCATGCGGTCGCGCAACAACCTGCCGTGCGGAACCTCGGGAGCCTGATCAGCCGGACCGCTACGACGCGGCTCGCCCGGTACGAAATTGCCACACCGCAGACATCGCCAGGCCTGGCCAACGGCAGTGTCGACAGCCAGCCGTGCCCGCAACGACTCCTCGTCGGGCGCGTAGGTTTCGTGACCACGCCACGCGCACGAGCGCAGTGCCCAATCCATCATCGAAGCCTAACGTCGGATATGACAAACCCTCGGCACGAACGGCGACGCGACGGGAGAATGAGCACTCCGCAGGAATCTTCGTCGACACTGTCGTCGAGACAGTTCGAACAGGTCCCCACCGGGATCGACGGTCGAGCACCGCATGTGAAGGGACGCCATGAGCGACAGCAAGCCGACAGCAGCCACAGCAGCCGTAGTCCTCGTCGAGGCCGCAACGGCTGTCGAACGCGACGTCATATCGCGATGGGTGGCGGCAGACGGACTCGAGCGCGGATCGAGCGCACCGTCGCCGATTCAGATCGCCCTCGACACCGAACAGATCGTGAACAAACTGCTCGCGCGCGGTGACGACCCGATGGTCGTCCCGGTTCGAGTGCTGTGGCTGCCGAAGGAGCGGGACGGATCACGACGCGCACATGTCTCCGACATCGCCACCTTCTCCAACCCACGAAATCCGCACCGCCTCGCGCAGAAGTGGATCGTTCGCAACGCACCGGACCGCCATCGCGTCCTCACGGGCGAACCGGCATTGTTGAGCGAGTTGCGCACCCGCCACACGGAATCCACGGGCAACGACACCCCTCGTTCGCTCGCCAGATACATCGTGCGCAGCGCAGTCGTCACGTTGGCTCGCGCCGAGCGAACCGTGATCGGCGACCGCTACAAGGTGCCCCGGCTCGTCGCCGAGGAGATCCTCGACGACCCCCGCTTTCGCAGGCAACTCGACGATATCGCCGCGCGAACCGGCATACCTCGCGAGGAAGCGTTCGAACGTGCAGACGCCGCGCTCCGTGAGCTCGTCGCAGCGCAGAGTCGCTTGGTCTCCGACCTCTTCAGCCAGGCGATGGCACCGATTCACAAGCGCGCGTGGACCGTTCACGCCGACGAGACGGGTATGGCGGAGCTACGAAAGTACAACCGTCGCTATCCGCTTGTGTTCCTGCCGTCGCATCGTTCCTACGCCGACGCCTTCGTTCTCGGAGATGTACTCGCGCAGAACGACTTTCCGCCGAATCACCTGATCGGCGGGGCCAACTTGAACTTCTGGCCCATCGGACCGATCGCTCGACGCACCGGAACCGTCTTCATCCGGCGCAGCTTCGGCGAAGACGAAATCTACAAGGCCGTCGTCGAGGAGTATTTCGGCTACCTGCTCGCCAAGCGCTTCAACATGGAGTGGTATTTCGAGGGCGGTCGCACGCGGACCGGCAAGCTTCGGCCGCCGCGCTACGGCCTGCTCAACTATCTCGCGATGGCGGTGCGCACCGGCAGGGCGGAGGACGCCCTGCTCATTCCGGTGTCCATCACCTACGAGCGCCTCAACGAACTCGGTGCCATCTCCGACGAACAACTCGGCGGCAAGAAGAAGGCCGAAGGTCTCGCTTGGATGGCCAACTACATTCGTAGCCAACAGAATTCGGCCGGTCACGTCTACATCCGGTTCGGCGATCCACTCTCGGCTCGCGATCGGCTCACCGCACACGGCGACGTCATGGGTGCCGATGCACCACCGGACGAGGCCAGAGCCCGCCTCGCAGTGCAGAAGCTCGCGTTCGAGGTTGCGGTCGGAATCAATCGAATCACGCCGATCGCAACCAACGCCCTCGTCACGCTGGCACTGCTCGGTGTTCGTGGTCGCGCGCTGACGATTCCGGAGATCCAGTCGATCCTCGACCCGGTGCTCGCCTACATCGACGAACGCAAGATTCCGCAGGGCGAACTGCAGGTGCTTCGCGAACGAAAGGGCCTTGCGGGCGTGCTCGATCGGTTGTCCGACGCCAAGGTGGTCACCGGCTACACCGCAGGCGAGGAGCCCGTCTACTCGATCGAACCCGGCCAGCACCTGGTCGCCGCGTTCTACCGCAACAGCGCAATTCACTGGTTCGTCAATCGGTCACTGCTCGAACTCGCGGCACTCACCGCATTCGACAGTCACTCCGCGAACCCCCTCGAAGCGGGGTGGGCCGAAGCGATGCGGTTGCGAGATCTGCTCAAGTTCGAGTTCTTCTTCCCCGATCGGCGCGGCTTCGAGACGGAAATGGAAGCCGAAGTGCTGCTTGTCGATCCGGAATGGCGCACCCGTAAACCGACCCCGACCGAACTTCTCGACAAGCTCGCAGGCAGCGGATTTATGATGGCGCACCGCACGTTGCGGTCGTTCCTCGGCGCCCAGCTCGTCGTCGCCGAACGGCTGGCCCTGCGCGACCCCGAGTCGAAGGTCGACCGCGATCAGCTGCTGAGCGAGTGCGTCCGAGTGGGCCAGCAGATGCTGCTGCAAACCCGTCTGCACAGCCCGGAATCGGTGTCGTCGGAACTGTTCGCCTCGGCGTACAAGCTGGCCGACAACCGCAATCTGATCGGTCCGGGAGGTCCCGAGTTGCGCAAGGAGCGAGAGGATTTCGCCACCGAGTTGCGAGCGCTCGGCGATCGGATCGATCGGGCCGAACAGCTCGACGCATCCAACAGGAAGTTGCTGCCCTGATGGATCTCGACGAAGTCGTCGACACGATCCGCACAGGGCCGAGCGGACCGAAGATCGGTGCGTTCTTCGACTTCGACGGCACCCTCGTCCATGGTTTTTCGGGTGTACCGTTCTTCCGGCATTTCGTGCGCGCGGGCAGGCTGACGCCTCGCGAGATCGCCGGCACGATGCTGTCGGGCATCCGCGGCGGCAAGTCGGAACAGGACTTCGCTCGCTTCATCGATCTCGCGCTCTCGGGCTGGGCAGGCCACACGGAAGCCGAGTTGGAGACCATCGGTAATCAGCTGTTCCAGAAGCGGATCGCCGGTCACCTCTACCCGGAAGCGTGGCGACTGATCCGTGCGCACGAGGCAGCAGGTCACACCCTCGTCATCGCGTCGTCGGCGACACGATTCCAGATCGAACCGGCGGCTCGTGCGCTCGGCATCGCCAAGATCCTTTGCACCCCACTGGAAGTCGTCGACGGCGTACTCACCGGCAAGGTCGATGGTAGCGCCCTGTGGCGCCATGGAAAGGCTGTCGCGACAAAAGAATTCGCCGAGGCTCACGGTATCGACCTCCCCCGGAGCCACACCTACTCCAACGGTGGCGAAGACGTGGAATTCCTGTCGCTTGTCGATCGCCCCGTCGCAGTCAATCCGGACTCGAACCTGGCAGGCGAAGCCAAGATGCGCGGGTGGCCGATTCTGCGATTCAAACCGCGCCGATCCCCGGGACCGGTGACGGCAGCGCGAACGATAGGCGCGATCGGCGGGTTCGCCGGAGCAGTCATAGTCGGGGCTGGAACCGGTGTGATCAGCCGCGATTCGACCCGTGGCCGCGACCGCGTCATCGCCCATACCGGGGACTACACCTTAGCCATGGCGGGTATCGATGTACGGGTCGTCGGCGAACACAACGCGCGCGAGCCACGACCGGCCGTATTCGCGTTCAATCATCAAAGCGAACTCGACATGTTCGTCCTTGCGAAAGTGTTGCGCGACGGATTCACCGGGATCACGAAGAAGGAGTTGGCAAGCAATCCGCTACTCGGACCTGTATTGCGTTATATGGGAGCGACATTCGTCGATCGCAGCAACACGGCAGCCGCGAAGGAAGCCCTCCGCCCTGTCGTCGATACGCTCCGTGGCGGCCTTTCGATAGTCATCGCTCCAGAGGGCACACGTTCGATCACACCGTCGCTCGGCGAGTTCAAGAAGGGTGCGTTCCACATCGCGATGCAAGCAGGCGTACCGATCATCCCCGTCGTGATCCGCAACGCGGGCGAACTCAGGTGGCGCAACGGCACCGCAATTCGATCAGGGACCGTCGAGGTCGCCGTGCTCGATCCGATCGACGTGAGCGACTGGTCCGCAGACGATTTGAACGATCGCGTCGCCGCCGTCAGGCAGTTGTTCCTCGACACACTTGTCGACTGGCCTCGGGCCTGACGCGTGCTTCCTGTACGAAACGGGCTCAACCCCACGCGTTTACGCATGCCGGTCGGCGACTGGCCGACCGTGCTGTCCTACCTGCTTGCCAGGTTTCCCCACGACGCCGTCCGACTGGAGGAGAAGGTCACCGCGGGAGAGGTCGTCGACGACCGCGGCGAACCCATCACCCCGGAAACCGATTATGCGCCAAACCGTTTCGTGTTTCTCTACCGCGACCCACCCGTCGAGACCCGGGTGCCGTTCGAGATCGAGATCATCCATCACGACGACGATCTACTTGTCGTCGACAAGCCACACTTCCTGGCAAGCACACCACGCGGTGCCTACATCGTCGAGTCGGCACTCGTTCGGCTGCGACGACAGTTCGATCTGCCGGAACTGAGTCCCGCGCACCGCCTCGACCGCGGCACCGCGGGGGTCCTCGTTTTCACGATTCGACCCGAATTACGGCGCGCGTACCAGACGATGTTCGCGGAGCGCACCGTGACCAAGACCTACGAAGCGATTGCCGGGTTCGATCCCGCGCTGCCGCTACCCCACGTTCGGAGCAGTCGAATACACAAGGATCGCAATGTATTACAAGCTCAGGAGGTCGCGGGCGAACCCAATGCGGAGACTCGGATCGAACTGCTCGAAATACTCGGCGACCACGCCCGCTACCGGCTCCTCCCCCGAACGGGGAAGATGCATCAACTTCGTGTGCACCTGAGCGCGCTCGGCATCCCGATCGTCGGCGATAACTTCTATCCGGACCTGTACGAGGTCGCCTCGGACGATTACTCGAATCCTCTTCGCCTTCTTGCCAAATCGATCGAGTTCGACGATCCGATCAGCGGTGTGCGCCGCCGCTTCGAGAGCCGCCGCGAACTCGATGCGAGCGTGGTGACGATCCCGTCCACCGCCGAAAGGCGTGGGTAAAGCTCGCCGTTTCGGAATAGCCGAGCCGCTGCGCGATCTCGGCAACCGACAGCGCGGTCTCACCGAGCAGTTCTTCGGCGACCTGCCTTCGCACGTTCTCCAGCAGACTCCGGTACGTCGCACCTTCCTCCAACAAGCGGCGACGCAGCGTCCGTGGCGTCATGAACAGCGCAGCGGAAACCTGCTCCGATGTCAGCGGTCTGGCCGGGTTGCCGAGCAGCAGGCTTCGCACTTGCCCGGACAACCCCGTTGGGACGCTACGTTCGAGCAGCTCGCGACACTGCTCCTCGGCCATGGCAGCAGTGAGAGGCTCGGCGAGCGGCAATGGATCGTTGACCCTGGACAGGTCGAAGCAGACCGCGTAGCGATCCGCGTCGAATTCCGGTGCCACCCCGAGTAGGCGTCGCAGCTCGGTCCGTATCTGTGGCGAGGGCTCGGCGTAGGGCAACTGCACCGCACGAAGGGGGCGCGGCGTTCCCACCAACTCCCGTTGCAGTGCATCGATGATGCCGATGTCGCGCTCGGCGATGAACCGCCGCAGTGCCAGCGGTGCGGGCATCGGGTCGACGACCAGAGTTAGCAGGCCACCTTCCTCGTGCGCGACGATGTCGCAGTAGGAGAACGTCAGGTCCAGATAGCGCAGACCGAGGTCGATCGCGTGGCGCAGCGTCGGGCTGCTCATCAGCGCATAACCCCAGATGCCGTGCGTCGTGACGTGATAGCGAACTCCGGCGGCGATGCCGAGGCCAGGTTCGTCACCGATCGCCGACACGATGTTGGCAACGACGACAAGCTCTTGCTCGGGGGTGACGTGGAGGTCGGGCGCGGCCAGGTCTTCGGTATCGATCCCCGATCCGCGAAGACAAACGTCGATCGCGATGCCGCGCGTGGCGGCGAACTCGACGATCAGGCGCAGACTCGGCGCCCGACGGGTGCCCGTCACAGCGGCTGTCGCAGATGTCACGAGGCTCCTCTCCGCAGGCCGGGGCGCAAACTGTCAGGTTTGGCCAAATCTATCAATTTTTTGTCCGCCAACCGCCTGTGGTTTCGCGTCGGAAGCTCGTAGGTTGGTAGTAGGCACGTGATGCAGGTCACGGGTGAACCATTCGACGAGGAGTGCAGTTGACCGAGCAGGATTCATTCGACTACGTGATTGTCGGTGCAGGCAGCGCGGGTTGCGTGCTGGCGAATCGATTGACCGAAGATGCGAGTACGTCGGTGCTCCTACTCGAGGCAGGCGGAGAGGACGACGCCGACGAAATCCACATTCCGGCCGCGTTTTCGTCGCTGTTCAAGACCAAGTGGGACTGGAACTACGAGACGTCCGAACAGAAGCACATGGGCGGACGCAAGGCCTACTGGCCGCGTATGAAGGGCCTCGGCGGCTGCTCGTCGATGAACGCGATGATCTACATCCGCGGCAACGCCCTCGACTACGACGACTGGCGCGATCATCACGGCGCAACCGGTTGGGGTTACTCCGACGTCCTGCCGTATTTCGCCCGCGCAGAGACGAATACCGGCGTGCACGACAAGTACCACGGATCCTCGGGCCCGCTCCACGTCGAGGACAGGCGCTACACCCACGAGCTCACCAACGCCTGGGTCGACGCCGCCGTAGCCAACGGGCTGAAGCGAAACGACGACTTCAACGGCGAGAGCCAAGAAGGCGCTGGGCTCTATCAGGTCACCTGCAAGAAGGGCCATCGTTGGTCCACTGCGGACGGCTACCTGCGGTCCGCGCTCGATCGGCCGAACCTGACCGTGCGCACGAATGCGATGGTCACGAAGGTCGTCCTCGACGGCACCCGAGCGACCGGCGTCGCGTATTCGCGCGGCGGCAACGATCTCGTCGCACATGCAGGCAAGGAGGTCATCCTTTCCGGTGGCGCCATCAACTCGCCCCAGCTGCTGATGCTCTCCGGCATCGGTCCGGCCGCTCATCTGCGCGAGCACGGCATCGACGTCGTCGTCGACTCCGCCGGTGTCGGCGAAAACCTGCACGACCATCCGGTGGTTCCGGTCCTGACCTACACGAAGGGCACCAGCGACCTCAGCGACTTCGTCAATCCGAAGCGATTGATCCAGTGGCAGGTCACCGGCCGTGGGCCCCTCGCGAGCAACGTCGGCGAGGGCGGCGCCTTCTTCGCGTCCAAGGAGGGTCTCGACGCACCCGACATCCAGATCCACGTCGCGCCGACCGGCTTCTACGACAACGGTTTCCGCGAGCCGATCGGTCAGATGTTCACCGCCGGAGTTACTTTGGTCAACGTGGCCAGCCGAGGTCGCCTGCGCCTGCGGTCGGCGAATCCGGCGTGGAAGCCGGACATGGATCCCGCCTACTTCGCCGATCCGATCGACATGGACGCGGCCGTGGCAGGCATTCGCAGGACGTTCGACATCGCGAAAGAATCAGCGATCGGGCGCTTTCTCGACAAGCCGTTCATTCCCGCGAAGGTCGACGGCGTCACCGACACAGAACTCGCCGAGCACGTCCGCACCTGGTCGCAGACGCTGTACCACCCCGTCGGGACCTGCGCGATGGGCGACAGCGAAGACTCCGTCGTCGATCCCCAGCTACGGGTCCGCGGGGTCGACTCGCTTCGCGTCGTCGACGCGTCCGTCATGCCCGAAGTTCCACGCGGCAACACCAACGCTCCGACCGTCATGGTCGCGGAGAAGGCCGCCGACCTGATCCTTGCCCGCACCGCACCGACCGCCTAGACCTCGACACCCGATTCAGGAGTACGACATGACCACAACAAGCGACGTCACGACCACCGAGACGTTCGATTCGCTCGATCCCGCCACCGGCGACGTGCTCGGCACCTACCCCATCCACACCGCCGAGCAGGTCAACGAGGCCGTGGCGAAAGCCAAGGTCGCGGCCGAATGGTGGTCGGGCCTGACGTTCAACGAGCGCGGCGACCGACTGAAGGCGTGGGGTGGCGTCCTCACCCGCCGCATCGCTCAGCTCGCCGAAGTCGTGCACGCCGAGACAGGCAAGCCGACCTCCGACGCGACGCTGGAGGTCGCCCTCGTTCTCGACCATATCGCCTGGGCCGCAAAGAATGCCAAGAAGGTCCTCGGTCGCAAGGGCGTTTCGACCGGTCTCGTCATGTCCGACCATTCGGCCACCCTCGAGTACCTGCCGATGGGTGTGGTCGGCGTGATCGGACCGTGGAACTACCCCGTGTTCACCCCGCTCGGGTCGATCACCTACGCCCTCGCCGCCGGCAACACCGTCGTCTTCAAGCCGAGTGAGTACACCCCCGGCGTCGGCGCGTGGCTCGTCGACGCGTTCGCTCAGGTCGTTCCCGAAGCGTCTGTGCTGCAACTGGTCACCGGGCTCGGCGCTACCGGTGAAGCACTCTGCCGGTCCGGCGTCGACAAGATCGCGTTCACGGGTTCGCCGGGCACCGGCCGCCGCGTCATGCATGCCTGCGCCGACACCCTGACCCCCGTCGTCATCGAGGGTGGCGGCAAGGATGCACTGATCGTCGACGCCGATGCCGATGTTGCGAAGGCTGCGGACGCCGCGGTCTGGGGCGGTCTGGCAAACGCCGGTCAGACGTGCGTCGGCGTCGAGCGGGTCTACGTGCACGAGCAGGTCTACGACGAATTTGTCAGTGCTGTAACCGAACTCGCGAGCGGACTGCGGTCGGGCGCGGATTCCGAGGCCAAGCTCGGACCGATGACGATGCCGTCGCAGCCCGGTGTGGTCCGCAGCCATATCGCCGATGCACTGGCGCGCGGTGGCCGTGCGGTCGTTGGCGGACTCGGAGCGGTCGGCGAGCGTTTCGTGCAACCGACGATCCTCGTCGACGTGCCAGAGGACTCGCTTGCCAACACGGAGGAAACCTTCGGTCCCACAATGACTGTCGCGAAGGTTCGCGACATGGACGAGGCGGTTGCGCTGACGAATGCGTCCAAGTACGGACTCGGCTCGACGGTGTTCGCGAAGAAGAACGGCAAGGCGATCGCGCACCGCATCAGGTCGGGCATGACGGCCGTCAACTCGGTCATCTCGTTCGCCGCGATCCCGACGCTGCCGTTCGGTGGCATAGGAGATTCGGGCTTCGGCCGCATCCATGGCGCCGACGGCCTGCGTGAGTTCACCTATGCGAAAGCGGTTGCGAGCCGCAGGATGCCGGGTCTGATGAATCTGATGAGCTTCTCGAGGACGGCGAAGAACGACAAGGCAGTGGTCACCCTCGCATCGCTGCTGCACGGAAAAGGCTAGGCGACTTCGTCGCTCGTGAGTCTTTTCGGAGGGCCCACCCTCCGAAAAGACTCACGAGCCTTGCCGCCTTTCCGACAACTTTTCTTTTCTTGACAACTAATACTTTCGGTGCGATCGTATTCGCATGCACGACATCGAAGTGATCAACGACCCGGCTGCCGCCGAGGTCACGCTCGATCCGATCCGCGCCGAACTCCTTGCCGCGCTCGCCGAACCGGGTTCTGCAACAACACTTGCCGCCCAGATCGGCCTCACGCGCCAGAAGGTCAACTACCACCTGCGCGCCCTCGAAACGCACGGACTCGTCGAGCTTGTCGAGGAACGCAAGAAGGGCAACGTCGTCGAGCGGGTGCTGCAGGCTACTGCCGCGTCGTACGTCATCTCCCCGACCGCACTCTCCGCCGTCGCACCCGACCCCGGCCGCGCACCCGACCAGTTGTCGGCACGATGGCTGCTCGCACTCGCCGCCCGACTTGTTCGTGAGGTCGGCGATCTCATCACCGGCGCCGCTGCCGCCCAAAAACCTCTGGCGACGTTCGCGATCGACAGCGAGATCCGGTTCGCCACCGCCGCCGACCGTGCGGCATTCGCGCAAGAACTCGGCGACTCCGTCAAGACCCTTGTTGCCAAGTACCACAGCGAAACCGCGCCCGCTGGACGCGATCATCGCTTCGTCGTTGGACTCCATCCGAAACCGAAGGCGGCTCCGCCGCTCGTGAGTCCTTCCGGAGCGCCCGACCACCAAAAAGACTAATGGGGGTGGATCGGCGGGAACGGTTTCGTGACGGAGCTGTTTCGGGAAC
>NZ_JBIMSN010000140.1:0-10460 GCF_043944905.1 Antrihabitans spumae | reverse complement strand
CTACCGTCACGCAGCATCAGCTGCATGACCCACGAGGATCTGTCCAAGATCCTTGACACACCTCAAGTCTCGAAAGCGGTCGGACGGGAGATAGTGCATAGGCGCGCACAAGCATCCAACACTGCGCGGTCGTCATCAGGCCGGATCCCTTAGGTCCCAACGGTTCTTAGAAATATCGAGGATGGCGGATCGCGTAATCGGCAGCAGGCGCACTTCACTGTCGGTGCCCTGTGCGACTCTGCGCGCCATGGCAATTTGCAAGGCTTGCGATCTGGAAATGCTCGATTCGGTGGGATGCACGTGGCGGCCCAGTCGAATTCTCAATGGGAGGACCAAGTGTCACGACTGTGGTGCGCCGCCGAAAGCACTTCACCACCCGGGCTGTGACGGTGAGCGGTGCCGATGTGGCCACCAAATGCTCATGTGCGGCAGTGGATGCGCATCCGACGAGTGCGAACGTGAAGATGGCCACCACTACGTCGACGGGAGCTGCAGGTGGTGTAATCAACCGTTCGGACAGTTGCGTGTCGTAAGCGGCCGGTAATCCCGTACCGCCGCGCTCGCCCCCGGTAGTCATTGACCCGTACGAGGTGACTCGAGACCGATGCGCATAGCGGTGGTGGAGGACGACGACGGCGTCGGGGACGCGCTTGTGGATGCGTTGGCCGAGGTGGGGCATAAACCTGTCCGTATGCGCCGCGGCACCGATGTTCTGCTCGGGCACCACGAGATGGATGTCGTCCTGCTGGATCTCGGATTGCCGGACATGGACGGCCTCGAGGTCTTGCGCAAGCTACGGACCTTGAGTTCGGTTCCGGTGGTGGTGCTGACCGCCCGCGACGACGAGCGCTCGGTGGTCCGGGCACTACACGGCGGCGCGGACGACTACGTCGTCAAACCAGCTCGACTCGGGGAGTTGCACGCGCGACTCCAGGTCGCCGCCCG
This sequence comes from Antrihabitans spumae, assembly GCF_043944905.1. Classification (NCBI taxonomy): domain Bacteria; kingdom Bacillati; phylum Actinomycetota; class Actinomycetes; order Mycobacteriales; family Nocardiaceae; genus Antrihabitans; species Antrihabitans spumae. Next base: position 9,515 of record NZ_JBIMSN010000140.1, on the reverse strand, counting down.
ACGTCGCATTACGACGATCGATTCCACTGCCGACAGACTTGTTCTCGGCGATATCGTCGTCGATCTCGTCGACCGCAGCGTAGAGGTGAACGGGCGGGGTGCTGCTCTGACGACCAAGGAATTCGAACTGCTGGCTCATCTGGTAACCCGGCGTGGTGAAGCGGTCAGTCGGGAGCAGTTGATGGACGCAATCTGGGGTGACGCATACGTCGCAATTTCGCGGACCCTGGACGTGCACATGACGGCGCTGCGCTCGAAACTCGATCGGCCGGGCACCATTGTGACCATCCGCGGCTTCGGCTACCGCTGGGTTACCTGACGTGCGACGCCGTGTGCTGGTGGTGCTCATGATCTACTCCACCATTGTCGTGCTTGCGCTGTCGGTGCCCTTGGCGGTTCTCGTCGGACGGGAACGAGTGCAGCGTTTCAGCGAAAACCGTGCCGCTGCAGCAACGTTCTTCGCCGAGTTGAGTTCGCGTGAGGGCGAATCCGGCATACCTCGGATCCGAGAGTCCGTGCAGCGTTACAACAGCCTGTACGACGAAGGGATAGCGATCGTCGACCGAGCGGCTCGACGCCGTGCGCAGCGGAGCCGACCAGGCCTCCGGTTCGATGAAAGAACTCATCGGCAACCATTGGCGAGCGCTGCTGATCTGCTTCATGGTGACTGCCGGTGGCACCATCGCGTTCTACACCTACAGTGTCAACGCGCACTCGATGATCAGGACCGCGTACGAGGACCGGGGAATGACCGGCACCTGGATCAACCTCTTCGGTCTGATCTTCCTCATGTTGCTGCAGCCCATCGGAGGACTGATCAGCGACAAGGTGGGCCGCAAGCCGCTCCTCATCTTCTTCGGAATCGGCGGCGTGCTCTACACGTACGTGCTCATCACATACCTCCCGACGGCGACGTCGGTGGTCCAGTCGCTCGCCCTGGTATGCGTCGGTTACGTGATCCTGACCGGTTACACCTCGATAAATGCGATCGTGAAGGCCGAGTTGTTCCCCTCGCACGTCCGTGCGCTCGGTGTCGGTCTCGGTTACGCGCTTGCCAACTCTGCGTTCGGTGGCACCGCACCGCTGATCTACCAGGCGGCGAAGAACGGTGGCCATGTTTCGTGGTTCATTTTCTACGTGACGGTCGTGATCGGGATATCGCTGCTGGTCTACATCTTCGTTCTACGGAACAAGGCAGAGACCGTCCTCGACCGCGAGCAGGGCCGAGCATTTCAATAAGACGCCACGCTTACAGTGACTGACATGGCCAAGCCCGCAGCATTGCTCTCCAGGAGAGCGACGCTGCGGGCTTGCTTGTTGACACTCGGTATTACTGCGGTGGGTTCCTGTGCCCCGGCCACGGCCCCGCAACTGCGACTCGCAGCAGGCGAGGTAGGCGGGTTCTTTTGGGAGTTTGCTGGCCTGCTCTCCGCCGTTGCCGCGAAAACCGATGCAGCGGAGATTATTCCGCTCACGACGGCTGGCTCCATCGACAATCTCCAGGCATTGGATTCCGGTAAAGCTGACCTGGCGATGACGCTCATCGACGCCGCCTACAGCCACCGGAGTTCGAATCTGGCGGCAGTCGGGTGCGTGTACGAGAATTACTTCCAGGTCGCCGTGCGTGCGGACTCGGCCATCGAGTCAGTCGCGGATCTGCGTGGCGTGCGCGTCAGTATCGGTGCGCCTGGGTCCGGTGCGACCGTGGTGTCGCAACGAATCTTCGACGCAGCCGGTTTGGGGGATCCCGGTGCCGTGCAGCAGGTGCAATTGTCGATGCGCTCGGCGGCAGAAGCCCTGTCCAACAACGAGGTCGACGCCGTGATGTGGGCGGGCGGGCTACCGACCCCGGCGTTCGCCGATGCTCGTACGGCCATCCGCTTGCTCGATCTGGGTGCCGTCGTGGCGAACCTGCGGAGTTCGTTCGGCACCGCCTACGAGTCGGTGCCGATTCCTGCGGACGTGTACGGCAAACACTCGAAGGTGACAACAGTAGGAATTCCGAACCTGATGTTGGCACACCCCGCGGTGCCGGACAGCGTTGTCGGGGCACTGGTAGGCCTGCTTCTCGACCAGTCTTCTGTTCTCGTTCCCGGGCAGGCGATCGGGAGCCAATTTCTCGACGCCCGATCACTCGTCATGACCGGCAGTGTCCCCCTGCACCCGGGGGCCGAACGGGAATACCGCAGACGACACGGCTGATCCGAAGTGCTTTAACCGACGGCACTGCTGCGCGGCTTCTTCGCAAGTTCGGCGGGTTCGTCGGTCGACCGAGCTCGACCACGAGCAGCGCCGTGTCCGAGGGCGGAGTTGTCGACCTGACCTTCCACAGCAACGCCAAGACGCTGCTCGGGTTCGATCAGCGGATCGGCGTCGTCTGGGCGAACCTCGACTCCGGCCGGCACCGGTGAGAACTACACAAACGGCGACCGCAGCATCGAGTACACCGTTAACTGATGACCACCGCAGGCGAAGCCCGGCGAAGCGACTATTTCCGCAGGTCACAGTAGTCCGCTGCGTACCAGAACTCGCAGGTTCGAACGCTGTCAGCCCGACAAGGTTTTCGGTGGCTTTCACGATCCCATAACGCCGTACTGCAACGATGTGCTAATTTCCACTGCAGGACGTGTACTGGTCACAAGAAGGCCAGCTGTCGGTGAACATGGTCACCCTCGCGGCGGCGTGCATCGGGTTTGCGGTGTTCGGACTGTCGCCCGTCGATGTGAAGGGTCTTGCCGATGCCGACGTAGCTGCACGCATCGGCGTCATGGCCGCGCTGTCGGTCAACTTCGTGCTGGTTGCGGTGACCGCGCTGAAGGGCAAGTATCCGACTGCACTGCTCGGGATGTTCGTTTCGCCGATTACCTGGATCGCTGCGGTCAGGCTGGCACGGCCGACGTCGCCGTGGGCGCGTTGGCGTTACTCGACGACGAAGCTCGCGCGCGCTCGGCAGCGAGCCGCGGCCTTCGACCACAGGTGGGCGCCCGTGCGGAGACACTGGGACGACTTCATCGGTGGCACCCCGACGCAACAAAGCCCCGCCGATTAGGTTCGGCGCTTTCGCATGGCGAGTGCGCACAGTGCGGTCACCAGGAACAGCGCGAGCGACAGCATCATGACGCCCGGCCACCCGTCGGCACTCCAGGCGTTGCCGCCGAGGCTCCCGAAGACGGACGAGCCGAGGTAGTACATAAACAGATACAGCGACGCCGCCTGCCCGGTGGGGATTCCCGCGGCGTGCGCGCGGGCAGGAACCCAGCCGCTCGCGATGCCGTGAACCGCGAAGAAGCCGGCGGTCAACAGACCGAGCCCGACCACGACGGCAGGCAAGGTAGCCGGACCGGTCATAAGGATTCCGGCTACCGCGAGGGCGACGCCGAGAGGGAGAACGGCATGGCGACCGATACTGTCCGCAACGCGTCCGAACAGCATCGCGCTCAACGAGCCGAGTGGGTAGACGAGAAACACCAAGCTAGCCGCGCTCGGTCCGAGATCGAAAGGCGCACCGGACAATCGGAAGCCGAGCACGTTGAATACGGCAACCAGGGCACCCGACGAGGCGCACCCGATGAGATACAGCAGCACAAGCGCGGGGTCCGACGCGGCCCGCAACGTGGAACGCAGCGCAGTCCGCGTTCCTGACCCGGTCGAGACGAACCGACGGGACGACGGCAGCAACGCGCGCACCACAAGAGCGCACAGCAGCGCGAGGATGCCGGTCGCAGCGAGCGCCCAGCGCCAGCCCGCCACATCGGCGACCGAGCCCGTCAGCAGCCGGCCGACCATCCCGCCGAATGCGGTGCCGCCGATATAGAGACCGGCGGCGCGCGCATGGGTCGACGGATGCAGTTCCTCACGCAGGTAGGCCGTCGCGACAGCCGGAAGCCCGGCTAGTGCAACGCCTTCCACAAGTCGCAAGGTGAGCAGAGTCGACCAATTGGGTGCAAGCGCGCCCGCCGTACCGATCAGCGCTGACGCTGTGAGCGACAGCTGAATAAGTCGGGTGCGGCCGATGATGTCGGACAGGGGACCGGTGATCAGCAGCGCGACGCCGAGGCCCAACGTGGTCAGTGAGACGGTGAGGGTGGCTGCGGTCGAGGAAACTCCGAACTCCGCGCTGAGCGTGGGCAGAATTGCCTGCGTGCTGTAGAGCAGGGCAAAGGTTGCAACGCCTGCCACGAACAGCGACGCCATCACTCGGCGATAGTCGGCTGTGCCGGGTAGGTAGCCCTCGCCGGTCTCCGCTCGCATGATCGCAGTCACACGTCGACGGTCCGCTTGCAGTCGTCATACGTCCAATGCGCATGACTGCTGATGTCGATACGTCAGACGTATGATCGGACCGTGTTCATTCGCGATCTCGACTGGCTCGTAGCCCTTGCCGAGTACGGCCACGTCACCGACACCGCGGCCATTCTGGAAACGAGCCAACCGACCCTCTCGCGCGCGCTCGCTCGGATGGAGACCGAGCTGGGCACTCGAGTATTCGAGCGGTCGACGGACGGCATCCACATCACGCCGGTGGGGGAGATCGTCGTCGCGGCGGCGCGCGATGTCACCGCACGATACGAGCAGTTGCTCCGTGACCTCGAGACCGTTCTGGATCCCGATACCGGCGTCGCGCGGCTTGCGTTCCTGGATTCGATTGCCACGTCGGTGGTTCCGGCAGTGCTGCGTACGGTTCGGGACGAAGCGCCCCGAATTCGGGTCGTGCTGCGACAGGAACCGGGGCACCATATTCTGCGCGATCTGGATTCGGGGGCAGTCGACCTGGCGATCACATCGGGAAGGCCACCGGGGGACTTCGGCTGGCACGCCCTGCAAGAGGATCGACTGGTACTGATCGTTCCACCGGGGCACCGCTTCGCGACACGAAAGGCGCTGCGACTCAACGAGGTTGCCCGTGATCAGTTCGTCATGACGCCGCTGGGGTTCGGCTTCCGCAGCCACGTCGATGCGCTCCTCGGCGATGCAGGCGTCGTCCCCGATGTTTCCTTCGAGAGTCAGGACCTTGCGACGATCGAAGGTCTCGTAGCGGCAGGGCTCGGGGTCGCGATCGTTCCCGAGCCGTCCGCCGGTGCGTCGGGGACGATAGGTATCCGAATCAGCGCCGATGGTGCACGACGCACGATCGGTCTCACCTGGCGTGCCGATCGGCAATTGTCTGCTCCCGCAGCGCGTTTCCGAGACATCGTCGGAGCTGCCTGGGAGTGACCCTGAGAAAGTGTGCGTTCCCGCTCGGAATCCGAGAGCAAACACACACTATCGCCTACAGCTCACTCCGATATCCTCGTATCTTCAGTAGCCCCGAATTCGACCCCAAGGATGTTTGGTTGACCTCCCCAGAATTGACCCGTTGGAATGAGCAGGAAGCAATCGCGGAGGCGATGATTCCAGTCATCGGTGCTCTGCACCGCACCAAGGGTGTGACGATCCTGCTGCACAGTCGGTCTCTGGTGAACAAGTCGGTTATCAGCATCCTTCGAACCCACCGCTTCGCGCGCCAGGTCGGTGGCGAGGAGTTGTCGGTCGACGAGACTTTCCCGTTCCTGCAGGCGCTCGCTGCCCTCGACCTCGGACCATCGAAAATCGACCTCGGTCTGCTGGTGATGGCATATCGCGCCGACGGGCGTGGATTGTCGGTTCCCGACTTCACAGCCGTTGCGCTCGACGAGGTCACAGGCGACAACAAGAGCGAACCGCAGGGTCCGCGGGACGTGGTCCTCTATGGCTTCGGTCGTATCGGTCGGCTGGTCGCCCGCCTGCTCATCGAAAAAGCCGGGTCGGGCAACGGGTTGAACCTGCGAGCTGTCGTCATCCGCAAGGGTGGCGAAGGTGACCTGGCGAAACGCGCGTCGTTGCTGCGGCGCGACTCGATCCACGGGCACTTCAACGGCACGATCAAGGTCGACGTAGACAACAACGTGCTCGTCGCCAACGGCAACGTCATCAAATTCATCTACAGCGACGACCCCGCGAGCGTCGACTACACCGAATACGGCATCGACGATGCGATCCTCATCGACAACACCGGCAAGTGGCGCGACCGCGAGGGGCTGTCCAAACACCTGCGTCCCGGCATCGCCAAGGTACTGCTGACCGCGCCAGGCAAGGGTGACGTCCCGAACATCGTGCATGGCGTCAATCACCGGACCCTCGATCTCGAGCAGCAGATCTTCTCCTGCGCTTCCTGCACGACCAACGCCATCGTTCCGCCGCTCAAGGCGATGGAAGACGCGTTCGGTATCACCCGCGGTCACGTCGAGACCGTGCACTCGTTCACCAACGACCAGAACCTGCTGGACAACTTTCACAGTGCGGATCGTCGTGGCCGGTCTGTACCGTTCAACCTGGTGCTCACCGAGACGGGTGCGGCCTCCGCCGTCGCCAAAGCGCTCCCGGACCTGAAGGCGAAGATAACCGGCAACTCGATTCGAGTACCGACGCCCGATGTCTCGGTGGCGATCCTGAGTTTGCAACTGAGGCGCGAAACCACGAAACAGGAAGTGCTGGAGAACCTTCGACAGGCATCGCTGTCGGGTCCACTGAGCCGCAATCTCGACTACACCGCCGCGACCGACGCGGTGTCCAGCGACTTCATCGGATCGAGGGCAGCGTGCATCATCGACGCCAACGCCGCGATCGTCGACGGCGACAGCGCGATCCTCTACGTCTGGTACGACAACGAATTCGGCTACTCGTGCCAGGTCGTGCGGACCGTGCAATACCTATCCGGAATCGAGTATCCGACGTTCCCGAAGGGATGACGGCAGGCGAGCGACGTCAGATGGCGAACATCCTTCGCACCCACGCGAGTATTGTTTCGATCGGTAGCGTGATATCGGCCACGGGCACTCCTCATGTCGAACGGCCCCGAGGGTACGAATTCTAGCGTGCTGACGATCCTCGTGCTGTGACAAGCTGAAACGTATGGCCAAGGATGTCGAGCACACCGAGGATGGCCGCTACATAGTCGTCAACGGTCGGCGTTGGCGTGCGACGGATCCGGCAATTCCGGACGATCGTAATGCGGAGTTGCGCTCGATCCTGATGGCGTGGCGACGAGAAGTGAAGCGAACGGACGGTGCGCCGGAGGCACGCGCAGGCGTGCAGGCCACGAAAGTTGCTCTCGGCGAACGGGGTACACCGTGGTGGGAGCAATCCGACCACGAACGGCGGGCGCGCTGGGAAGCAGGCGTGCCGAGACCATCCGACTAGGTCGGAGGCGCAATTTCACTCAGTGAAATCTATCGCTGGTCCGGAAGGTGTGGTCCCTGTCACGGTCTAGAACATGTCATCTCTCCAAATGCCCAAGACAGGTCCGGCGACATCGGGTCGAACGGATTCGACCATGTGGCCCACGCTGCTGTGCTGGATCGCCGTCGCGTTGGACGGCTTCGATCTGGTTGTGCTCGGTGCCGTCATCCCGACAATCTCGAAGTCCGGCGCGCTCGGCTTCACCGACTCGTCGCTGACCGTCGCATCGACGGTCGGACTGATCGGCGTCGGCATCGGGGCGGTGACCATCGGACCACTCGCCGACCGATACGGCCGCAGAATAAGCCTGATCAGCAGCATCGCGGCCTTCTCTGTACTGACCATTGCGGTTGCGTTCGCGCCGAATGTCGAAACCTTCACCGCACTACGGTTCCTTGCCCGCCTCGGGCTCGGCGCGTGTCTGCCGACTGCACTCGCGTTTATGACGGAGTTCGCGCGTCCGGGTCGTGGCGGGTCTGCAGTGACTCGAATGATGACCGGCTATCACGTCGGCGCGGTCCTCACGGCGCTCCTCGGCCTCTGGGTAATCGAGGCATACGGCTGGGAGGCGATGTTCGTCATCGGCGGCGTTGCAGGTCTGCTGACCCTGCCGATCATGTGGGCCAAACTCCCCGAGTCCGAGTCTTACCTCGCGGCCAAGTCCGCACCTGCTGAAACGCAGGCGGTGAGCCGCAGTCGCGATGTTGTGAAGGGCGTGTACCTGCGGGTCAGCATCGGTCTGTGGTTGGCGTCGTTTATGGGTCTGCTGCTCGTCTACGGACTCAACACCTGGCTGCCGAAGATCATGGGCGAGGCGGGCTACTCGATTCGTGCGGGCACCGGACTGCTCCTCGTGCTGAATGTCGGCGCGGTGATCGGCCTGCTCATTGCCGGCGCTATCTCCGATTCGCGTGGCAACAAGCCGACCGTGCTTGCCTGGTTCGGACTCGCGGCAGTGTTCCTCGCATTGCTCTCGATCAAGATGAACAACTCGCTGCTGGTGTATGCAGCCGTGTTGCTGACGGGAATCTTTGTCTTCAGCGCGCAGGTGCTCGTCTACGCCTTCGTCGGCCATCTCTACCCAGCTCGGATCAGAGGTACAGCGCTGGGGATGGCTGCCGGTGTCGGGCGTGTGGGAGCGATAGTCGGGCCGTCGATCGGTGGTGCGATGGTGACCGCCGGGATCGCGTACCCCTGGGGTTTCTACGGTTTCGCGCTTGCCGCGCTACTCGCAGTCGTTGCGCTGGCGACGGTCCCTGCGCGTATCACGTAGTCGGCATACTGCGCGAAATACCCTGTGCAGCAACGTGTAGCGCGGCGGTGAGACGTGGTCGGTCCCGTTTGAGGCTCGGCACGACGATGCCGAGGGCGGCGATGACCTTCGACTCTCCGCCGATGCCGCCTGTGATGGGTACCGCCACCGAGCACGCGCCGAGCGTCATCTCTTCGATCGTCGTCGCATAGCCGTCGCGGCGAATTCGGGTCAGCTGTTCGTTCAAACGCACCGGCTGGGTGATCGTGAACGGCGTGACCCGCGTCAAGGCAGCCAACGCGCGGGCGTGGACGTCGGCGGGTGCATACGCGAGCAACACCTTGCCGACGCCGGTGCAATGCATCGGCAGTGTGGACCCGACCTTGCTGACGACCGGGACGGACGCGTGCCCTGACAGGCGGTCGACGTAGAGGACGCGGTCACCTTCGCGCACCGCGAGGTGGACGGTCGCGCGGGTGGCCGCATAGATGTCGTGTAGAAACGGCGACGCAACCTCTCGGAGCCCGGTCTGTACGGGCGCAAGGAGGCCGAGGTTCCAGATCATGCGGCCGATCATGTACTCGCCGCTACTGTTTCGGATCAGTGCACCGCCGTCGACCAATTCGTTGATCTGGCGGTATGCCGTCGCCGTCGGTAGGTCGGCACGCTCGGCGAGTTCGGTGAGGGTCAAGCTGCGATGGTGTTGGTCGAAGGCCGACAACAGTGCGAGCGCCCGCGAGATGACGCTTGCGCCTGGTCGCCCGGTGTTGCCGGCCATCTGCACCCTCCTCGTATTTCACTCAGTGAAATTCTACCCTCGACGTGACGGCAGCCACATCGATACCGTCAACGACATGAGCGCTCCTCCCGCCAGCCGGATGCCGGTGCTGTCGTCGCAACGTGACATCTCCGACGAGATTGCCCGACTTCAGAATTCGTACGCCGGGAGGCTGTTGCCGAATTGATTGCGGCTTCTGAGGGCTGCTGAGAGTCGGTGTCGTCGTTC
>NZ_JBIMSN010000014.1:0-3088 GCF_043944905.1 Antrihabitans spumae | reverse complement strand
TCAGCTTCCCCCGGACTCTGTCCGGGATTAAGCGTGTCCAACACGCGGGGGCAAGGCCCGAACTATCAGTGGATATGTAGCGGGGATCGATAGTTTTGGGTCAGAGCCCTCCTGACATCGGCTCGAATTGATTCGGGTGTTAACCAGACGCCTGGCGTAAGAAGCGGGAGTGAATCCCGTAGGTCATAGCACCCCAGGCGCTTCTTTCGGGCTGTCGTGCAGGGCAGACCTCCCCTGCGTTCGAGGAACTTCCACGTTCCGTCCTGCTTGAACAGCACGCACATGGCATCCGATCTCTTCTCGCCATAGGTCTTCGGCAGAGCGGTCTGTAGGCCGAAGACCCATCCACGGTTGAAGAGTGTTCCATCCAACGACCAGGACATGCTCTTGCAGGCCTCGGCGACTTCGGGCGCAGTCTCATCGAGTGCGGTAGAGCTCGTCGCGCGCCTATCGTTCGCCGCTGCTGCGTCGGTAGACTGCTTCGCAGCCTCTAGGTCGGCGATTCGCTTTTGCTCTGCGCGTACCTCGTCGACGATGAAACGACGAACAGGCTGGTGGATGCTGGGGGGCGAGGGCTGGCCGACGCTTTGGTCGCCAGGTTCATCGAAGATGGAAGGCATCAGTGGTCTCTGTTCGAAGGTTCCTCTATTGGAGTGGCCGGGTGGCAACTTGGCCATTCAGGAAAGTGATCACGTTCATTCCATGCTGCTGAGGTTTTCCAAGTTCACGCAGCAGGTCGACGACGACGGACTCGGCGTCGGCCGTCGGAACACGGTCTTGGTGGAAGGTTTTCGTACCGCCGCCGGCGATACCAATGAATACGTGCCCTTGTTGCGCGGAGATCTGCGTAACCATGTTCGCGTTGAGGAAGCAACTGTCATTACTACCGACCTCGATGTATGTCGCCACTGCAGAGATGTTCCCAGACGCCGCCGGGTTGCGCGCAAATTTGAGGAAAGCGCTGTAGATCGGATGTTCGAGCATCTGAATGCCTCAGCACGGGATGCACTGTCTCTCATCGGAACACGCTTGCATTGCCATCGCGAGGAAGTTGCGAGGGTCTGCATCTTTATAGTCATCCCCATAGATCTACGGGGCCAGATGTCCAGCGAACCTTGCCGCTGAAATGGCTGCCACCGCAGAAGTATTCGCGGCAATCCAGGACTGCTGTTGCCGTTTCGGGTTTGACGGTTTGCTCGATAACGGGTGAGACGGGGGTTTGGAACCAGCGGCCCGCGTAGGAGTGCCAACCTTCGTAGTAGTAGCGGAGCCAGCGCTGGCCGCAGTGGTGGCATTGGTTGATGGTGACCTCCCCGTGCCGACCGTCGGTGTGATCGGTACCCAGGTAGTGACTGTCGAGTTCGGTGTAGGTCAGCGGGCGATTTCGACATACACAATCTTCTGGTGAAGACGTCTGCGGTGCTTCGGATTCCGTCGCCGGTTGATGAAGCCGAACGAAGCAGTCTGCAGCGAGTTGCGTGTACGACGGAATTCTCACCGTTGCGTCCTTGAGTGGCAAGGTAACACTCCATAGCTGGCTTGGCCGGTAAGAGCCGCGGGGAGCTCGGTCCCGCTCGTCCCGTTCGTTGGCGGTAACGGCGGCGACGGCTTCGTCGTAGAGATGGTCGATCGATCGGATTAGGCCGACAAAATTGTTCGCATCGACATCTGCCGCGGCGGTCTGTGCGACATGCTCTCGTCTGTCGGCTACGGCCTGATTGCCCACCATGGTCCGTGCAGTTGTTAGCACCCAGTCGGCAGTAGCGCTGGCGGTGACAAGCAGTGTGCGCAGTTTGGGGTCGATGACGGGATCATCCAGGACCCCTCGTATGGGCTCGAGCTGTTCGGCTAACCGATGGAGGCACCCGTCTATGAGCGCGAGCAGCTCAGTTTCATCGGGTGTCGGCACAGGTCCCTCCTTGTGGGGCACGCGCGGTAGATCGCGGAGTTCGGTACCAGGGCGTCATGTCGTCACGCAGAACCGTCACTGGCCAGACCGAATGTCAGCATCCTGCCCGGGCGCGCGCGTCGATCAGCATGGCGTCACAGCGTAGCGAACGCCCCGGTGCGGTTTCTGGCATACCGATCAAAGCGACTCTGTGTTCGCGCGATTGTCCGAAGAGCTCCAGCCGTCCGTTTCGTATATCGGAACCCCCGCTTGCACGCTGTCATCTCTTCGATGGACAGACAGACGTCCACCGGATATTTAAGATTGCGCAGACCATCAAGGCCGAACAGGATACCGCCATCAACGCACAATCTGCCTACGAGACACTGTCCACTCTTACTTACCTGCTGACCGTCCTGACTGTTGTCCTCGTCCCAGTCTGGGCTGGCTTGGCCCATGGGCCACTGTCTGGCATCCTCTGTGCCGCAGCCGAAGTGCCGATCACGACCGCCGTTGTCGGGGTCTACGACTTCCTATTCGCGGCCACGCCGATCGGCGGGCCAATCGTCGCCCTTTTCTGGTGCAGCATGGTCCTGCTTCTGGTCGTCGCCAGCCTGCTGACTGAGTTGATCACTACTCTTTCTGGGCGAGGGATGCTTGCTCCGCGACACGACAACAGAGGTGCGCGATGAGTTGGATCGTCATTGTCCTGAAGCCTGCTGGTTTGGGCGGTGGGGCTGTTTTTGCGGTTTCTGCGCTCGTCGCCGTTATCGCGGGGCCGGTAATCGCGGTGTCATCTGGCTATGAATCAATCCTGGTGTGGGCACTGGTGATTGCGATGGTGTTGGTCACGATCGGACTTGGCCACCACTTCGTCAAGACCCAGCGCGAGGCTGCTCTACGGCCGATACGCATAACAGGATCGTGGCCACGAAACACCACTGGTGACGCGGTCCGAGGTTTCGGGTCTGCCCTGGGAACTGCGCTCGTGGTCGCACTAGGGATGATCCTCCTCTGGGGTGTCGTCTGGTACTTCGCCGAATCCATGCAGTTTTTCAGCACGACCACGACCGGCGAATGCGAGTTCGAGAACAGCAGTTACTGCTGACGCAGGACATCCGCAGTAGTTCGGCATATGGCGTTGGCATGCCCCCTGTAAACGGGGCCAGCTTGTTTTAGAGTCTTGTTGCCCGTGACCTG
>NZ_JBIMSN010000139.1:0-12535 GCF_043944905.1 Antrihabitans spumae | reverse complement strand
GAAAACCCAATCCGAAACAGATCAAGCCGGCACGTCAGCCCGGAGAAAGATCTGGGTTAACGAGCGAAGGGTCTCATTTCAGCAACCGCGACATCCGCCGATCCGCAAGCACCTTCCCGCCCGTCTGGCACGTCGCGCAGTATTGGAACGAGCGCTCGGCGAACGACACCTCGCGAACGATGTCTCCGCAGACCGGACACGGTAGACCGGTGCGCGCGTGCACACGCATCCCGGATCGCTTCTCCCCCTTGAGCCGAGCCGCGTCCTGACCGACCGAGCGTTCGACGGCGTCGGTCAAGACCGCACGCATCGTCTCGTAGATCACCGAAATCTTCGCCTCTGCCATCGTTCCCGTCGTCGCGAACGGCGAAATCTTTGCGGTGTGGAGTATTTCGTCGGAATACGCGTTGCCGACGCCGGCAATCACGGTTTGGTCGGTGAGCGCCGACTTGATCCGTTGCGACGTGCCTTTCAGCCGTTGCGCGAACTCGTCTTCGGTGACCTCGAGCGCGTCCGGTCCGAGTCTCGCGATGCCGGGAACGTCGTGCGGATCGCGGACCAGCCAGACCGCGAGGCGCTTCTTCGTGCCCGCCTCGGTCAGGTCGATGGCCGGCGTCGCCCCTTCGGGCGTGAACAGGTGTACGCGCAGCGCAAGCGGGCTTCGTCCACCGGGCTTCGGCGGTGCGGGACTCGGGTTGTCGACCCAGCGGAGCCACCCTGCGCGCGAGAGGTGCGTTATCAACCAGACGCCGTCGCAGCTGATACCTAGATGTTTACCCCAGCGTCCGGCGTCGGTGATGTCCTTGCCCTGTAACGCCGTGATGGGCGGATCGAACGTCTTCAGCACGGACAGCGCCGCGACGTCGATGCGGCCGACGACCGATCCGACTGCGTTCGCCTGCAGGAACTGCGTCAGGGCCTGGACCTCTGGTAGCTCGGGCATTCCTCCAGCGTAAGCCGAGTGTCCGTCACATTTGCTGTCTCAGGAGGTAGGTATCCATGATCCAGCCCTTCCGGTCGCGCAATGTCGCACGAGTGCGGACGATGTCGTCTTCTACCTCACGCAGGTTTCCGTCGATCAACACCTCGTCCGCCATGCCGAGATACGCGCCCCACCAGATGTGGATGTCGTCACCGGCTACCGCTGTGAAACTGCAATCGGCGTCGAGCATCACGACGGCGTTGCCGGTCGGCTCGTCCCGAAGCTTTCGTCCCGTCGTGATGTGCACGGGTTCGCCGATCGCGTTGAGCACGATGCGATGCCGTGCCGCGAGCGCCTGCACGCTGGTGATTCCCGGGACGACGGTGTAGGCGAACGACAGGTTCCCGCGGGCAAGCACCCGCTCGACTATCCGCAGGGTGCTGTCGTAGAGGGACGGGTCTCCCCACACCAGGATGGCGCCGATCTCGTCGTCTGGGACGGCCGCGAAATGCTTCTCCAGGACTTCGGCGCGCCGATCGTGCCAATCGTCGACGACGCCCTTGTAGTCGTCCGGGGTCCGGTCACGCGGCGGGTCGGCAACCTCGACGATTCGGTACTCACCGTCGACGTGGGAGTCCAGGATCTCGGTCCGGACGTCGACGAGTTCCTGTTTCTCCGCTCCCTTGCCGATCACGAAGAACACGTCGACGAGGTTCATTGCCTTGATGGCCTGCACGGTCACCTGGTCGGGATCACCCGCACCGATACCGATCACGGAGAGCTTGCGCATGCTGGCGACCCTAGAGCACGCGATAGGCTGTCCGACGTGGCGATCGATACTCAATACGAGGACCTGCTCTCTCATGTCATGACGTCGGGAGCGGTGAAGGCCGACCGCACAGGCACGGGCACACGCAGCATCTTCGGACATCAGCTGCGTTACGACCTCGCCGCCGGTTTCCCGCTGATCACGACCAAGAAGGTCCACCTCAAGTCGATCGTGTACGAACTGCTGTGGTTCCTGCGCGGCGAGTCCAACGTCAAGTGGTTGCGCGAGAACGGCGTCACGATCTGGGACGAATGGGCCGACGACGACGGCGAACTCGGGCCGGTCTACGGGGTGCAGTGGCGCTCGTGGCCGACGCCGAGTGGCGAGCACATCGACCAGATCACGCAGGTGCTGGAAACCCTTGCCAGCAATCCGGATTCGCGTCGCATCATCGTCTCGGCATGGAACGTGGCGGAAATCCCCGAGATGGCACTTGCACCGTGCCACGCGTTCTTCCAGTTCTACGTCGCGGACGGCAAATTGAGCTGCCAGCTGTATCAGCGCAGCGCCGACCTGTTTCTCGGCGTTCCGTTCAACATTGCGAGTTACGCGCTGCTCACCTACATGGTCGCGCAGCAGACCGGTCTCGAGCCAGGCGACTTCATCTGGACCGGCGGCGACTGCCATATCTACGACAACCACGTCGACCAGGTGACGACTCAGCTGTCGCGCGAACCCTTCGAGTTCCCGAAATTGGAACTG
This sequence comes from Antrihabitans spumae, assembly GCF_043944905.1. Classification (NCBI taxonomy): domain Bacteria; kingdom Bacillati; phylum Actinomycetota; class Actinomycetes; order Mycobacteriales; family Nocardiaceae; genus Antrihabitans; species Antrihabitans spumae. Next base: position 10,082 of record NZ_JBIMSN010000139.1, on the reverse strand, counting down.
CGCAAAGCTGATTCGTTGTTCGACTACTCCTTTACCGACGTCGCAATCGTCGGCTACGAGCACCATCCGGCCATCAAGGCGCCCGTTGCCGTCTGAGACGCAGATCGGCCTGATCTGGGCTCAGACGACGGCGGGCGTGATCGGCCGCGACGGCGGGATTCCGTGGCGGATCCCTGAGGACACGGCGCATTTCGTGGCCGTAACGATGGGCTGTCCGGTGGTGATGGGCCGCAAGACCTGGGATTCGTTGCCTGCGCGGTTTCGTCCACTGTCGGGTCGTCGCAACATCGTCGTGACGAGGCAACCGGATTGGGCCGCCGACGGCGCCACACGGGCCGGGTCATTGCAGGACGCAATGCAGATGAGCACGGGCGACCAGGTCTGGATTATGGGCGGTGGTCAATTGTATGCCGCCGCAATGCCGCTGGCTGATCGGCTTGTCGTCACCGAGATCGACGCAGACATCGATGGCGACTCTTTTGCACCCGCGATCGACGATCGCTGGGCGGCCGCCGACACACCGTGGCTGACGTCCGAGCCGTCCGGCCTGCGCTACCGCTTCCTCGAGTACTTACCTGTGAGGTAATTGTCGCGATTACGCCCTCGGGCGAAGCTTCCTGTGTCGAACCAATACACAGCAATCGCGACCAGGAGGCACCAGATGATCGCCCAACTCGAAGCCAAGACGAACCAGTCGTTCCTACATCTCGCCCTGAAAGTCGACGCCGTCGTCTCCGGTGCGAACGGCGTAGCCTACCTCGTCGCGGCACCCCTGCTCGACGATCTGTTCGGTACCTCGTCAGGTTTCCTGCGGGCGGTCGGCGCGTTATTTCTCGTCTACGCAATCGGCGTCTGGTTGCTCAGCGCGCAGCACCGCCCGAACAGCACACTCGTTGCCGCAGTGATCGGCGGCAATGCGCTATGGGCAACGGCGAGTGTGGTTTTCGCCATCGTAGAGGCGAGGCCTCTCACAGCCGTCGGTATCGTCTGGACCCTCGCTCAGGCTGTGGTGGTCGGCGGATTCGCGGTCGCGCAGGCAGTCGGTCTGCGGAGCCGACGCTCATCCGTTGCCTGATAACAGGTCAGCGTCGGCGCGAGTGCGTCATACTCCAAGGGCTCAACCTTTCCGCTCAGCCCAAGGAGAGGCTTTACATGGATAAGAAGTCACTGACCGCCGTTGCCCGGCAGCAATTGAAGCTGGCCAACACGGCGTCCAGCGGCCGCAGTTCGCAAACGATCTACGGTGGTCATTCACGAAGCCTCAGACAGACCGTCGTAGGACTTCGTGCTGGTCAAAGCCTTGCCGAGCACGACAACAGCGGCGAGTCCACGCTGTTGATCCTGAGCGGGAAGCTGCAGTTGATCAGCGGTGAGAACAGCTGGAAGGGATCCACAGGAGACCTCCTTGTTGTTCCAAATGCCCGCCACAGTGTCGAAGCGATCGAGGACGTCGCGTTTTTGCTCACGGTCGCTATGTAGCCGGTCGAGTATGCAAGAGAAGAGTAGGTAGCAGGTCGAGTACGTAAGCCCCTTCGCCGGCTCCGGCGGAGGGGCTTTACTGTGCGCGGGGCACCCTCGACCCTATTGACAAATTTATTTGTCTATTGGAAGCTTCCACTGTGGACGCGTCGAAGAACATGGAACTTGTCGGGGATCCCGAGCAGCTCCGGCAGGCGCTTACCCCGATCCGTCGCGATCTCCTGCAGCGGCTGCGAACACCCGCCTCGGCCATCGAGCTGGCACACGATCTCGACCTGCCGAGGCAGAAGATCGGCTACCACCTTCGCCAACTCGAAGATGCAGGGCTGATCGAACTCGTCGAGACGCGGCGGCGGCGCGGCTTCACCGAACGGGTACTCAAAGCAACGGCGACCGCCTACGTCATCGACCCCGATATCCTCACGCCCGCAACAACTCCCGCGCCACCTACCGACAATGCGCGGCACGCCGCGGACCACCTGGTAGCCGTTGCCTCGAATGCGGTTCGCGACGTCGTACGGATGCAGACGAACGCCGACAAGACGGGTACGCGGCTGCTCACCTACACACTCGAATCCGAGATCAGGTTTGCCGATCCTGACGATGTCCACCGCTTCACCGAAGCACTTGCCGCTGCTACAGCGGCTGTGATCGAGCAGTTCGACTCCCCCACCGGCCGGCAGTTCCGCATCGTTGCTGCCGGCTATCCGACCCCACGAACAAAGGACTGACCGATGACCGAGCCAGTGATCATCGAAACCACCATCGCAGCACCCGCGGCCACAGTCTGGCCTGCGCTACGTGACCCGGATCTGATCCGCCGCTGGCACGGCTGGCACTATGACGGACTCGACGCCGAGATCGACTCCATCTTCCTGACGGGTGGCACCGAATCCGAGGACTACACGCTGAGCCTCGGCGAAGACGTATTCACCCTGCACGAGGACGACGGCGTCACGACGGTTCGAATCACACGCGCGCCCAAGGGAAACAACCCGGAATGGGACGAATGGTACGACGACATCACCGAAGGGTGGACGACGTTCCTCGAGCAACTGCGTTTCGGCATCGAGGTGCACGCCCTCGCCGTGCGTCGGACACTTATGCTCGAGGGTCGTCTCGATGTCGAACCGCGCGAAGCACTCGGCCTACCCGTCACCGCTGAGGTGGGCCGGCCCTATCAGGCCGACATGGCGACCGCGGACGTGTTCGACGGTGTTGTCCGACTCGTCGCACCACACCAGATTGCGGTGACCGTCGAACAGCTCGGCCCTGGACTTCTGATTGTCGGTGACCAACCGCGCAACCAGCAACGACCGTTAGGCGGCTCGATGCTCGTCCTCACGTCCTACGGGCTCACCGAGGCCGCACACGACGAACTTGCCCAGCGCTGGCAGTCGTGGTGGGACAGCCACCGCGTCGCAGCGGTGACGAACGCCTAGAGGTCGTCACAGATCTCGCGCAGCTGTTCGATCAGCTTCACCCTGGCGGTGGTGTCGGAGGCGAGCGGTGCAACGTTGAGCGTCGTTGCACCGGCCTCCTTGAACGCAGCGACCCGTTCCTTCACGAAGCCGGCGGGACCGATGAGTGAGATCGCGCGTACCAACTCGTCGGGAACGACCGCGGCGGCTTCCTGCTTCTTGCCTTCGAGGTAGAGCTCCTGGATCCGGTCGGCCTCGGATCCGTAGCCGTAGCGGGTCGCCAGCTCGTGGTAGAAGTTCTTTCCCTTCGCGCCCATTCCGCCGATGTAGAGGGCGAGATGCGGTTTGACCCACTGCAACATCGGTTCGGTGTCGTCGCCGATGGCCAGCGCCGGACCCGCGAAGATCTCGAGTTCGCCGAGACTCGGGTCGCGTTTCGCTCGGCCCTTGGCAAGCGCGTCACCCCAGGCGAGGTGCGCCTTCTCCGGATGGAAGAAGATCGGCTGCCAGCCCTGAGCAATCTCGGCGGCGAGTTCGACGTTCTTCGGTCCAAGCGCTGCGAGCAGGATCGGAATATCCTCGCGCACAGGATGATTGATCAGCTTGAGCGCCTTGCCGAGGCCCGTCCCCTGATCCTTGGGCAGCGGAATCTGGTAGTACTTGCCGCTGTATTCGAGTTGTTCACGGCGCCAGACCTTGCGGCAGATCTCGACGACCTCACGCGTGCGCCCGATCGGCGCGTCGTATGGGACGCCGTGGAAACCCTCGATGACCTGTGGACCAGATGCCCCGAGACCGAGCACGAACCTGCCCTCGGACACGAAGTCGAGGCCTGCGGCGGTCATGGCAGTCAGCGTCGGCGTGCGCGTGTAGAGCTGCAGGATGCCCGACGCCAGCTCGACCCGAGACGTCTTCGCGGCCAGGTATCCGATACCGCTCACGGCATCGTAGGAGTACGCCTCCGGCACGAAGACGATGTCGATGCCAGCGCGTTCGAGATCCTCGACCTCGGCGGCTACTTCGCGGAAGCCTCCCGCATAGTTGAGTGTCAGCCCGATCCGCACGTCCGCCCTGCCCTTCCGTTACGCGATGTGGCGCCGTTGCCACACCGCCAATAACCAACATAGCCCTCGCACATGTGTGCCGTTTACGGGGTCCGCTGCCCTGCTTGTCGACCCGAAGTCGATCTTCGCGAACGGGTTGGACGACCGCGTACTACGGTGAGGTATGGCCGAAGCCCAGCCGATTCTTACCCCGCTGACGACCGCGGCGATCTTCCTCGTCATCACCGTGAACGAAGGCGGCGAGGAGACCACACGCGATCTCCTGCAGGATGTCTCGGGTTTGGCGCGCTCCATCGGCTTCCGGGTGCCCGCCTCCGGTTTGAACTGCGTCACCGCGATCGGCTCCAGGGCCTGGGATCGACTGTTCGATGGACCCAAACCTGCTGAGCTGCACGACTTTCGTGCACTTTCCGGCCCGCGGCATTCGGCACCGGCCACCCCGGGCGATGTGCTGTTCCACATCCGGGCGAACGCACTCGACGTGTGTTTCGAACTTGCGGCGAAGCTCGTCGACCGTCTCGACGGCGCGGCGACCGTTGTGGACGACACCAACGGCTTCCGCTACTTCGAGCAACGCGACCTGCTCGGATTCGTCGACGGCACCGAGAACCCCACAGGACCAGCCGCGGGTGCGGCCGCGCTGGTTCGCGACGAAGACCCGGACTTCGCGGGCGGCAGCTACGTGATCGTGCAGAAGTATCTGCATGCGATGGCCGATTGGCGGTCGCTGCCGGTGCCTGATCAGGAACGTGTCATCGGCCGAACCAAGCTCGAAGACTTCGAGCTCGACGACGCCGAGCAACCCGCCAATTCTCACGTCTCGATGACGTCTATCGTCGATCCCGACGGCACCGAACGTCAGATCGTCCGAGCCAACATGCCTTTCGGCAGCGTCAAGGACGGCGAATACGGTACCTACTTCATCGGCTACTCCGCGACGCCGACGGTCACCGAACGAATGTTGGAGCGAATGTTTCTGGGTGCCGGTGCAGCGCACCATGATCGGATTCTCGACTTCTCGACAGCGGTCACCGGGACCCTGTTCTTCGCACCGAGCGCCGACTTCCTCGACGATCTCCCACCCGCACCGACACCAAGTGCAACAACGGCTTCGGAAAACAAGCCGAGCAGTCCGGACAGTTCGCTGAATATCGGCAGCCTGAGAAGGAGCACGACGTCATGAACAACCTCTACCGGGATCTTGCGCCCATCACCGAGGTCGCCTGGGCGGCGATCGAGGAGGAAGCGAAGCGAACCTTCAAGCGCCACATCGCAGGTCGGCGTGTTGTCGACGTGTCGGGTCCACATGGGACCGACTTCTCGGCTGTCGGACTCGGCCGGACGGTGCCGATCGAGTCGCCGGCAGCGGGCGTGCAGGCCCATCAACGCACCGTTGCTGCGGTGGTCGAATTGCGCGTCCCGTTCACGCTGTCGCGCAACGAGATCGACAACGTCGAGCGCGGCGCGCAGGACGCCGACCTCGATCCGGTCAAGGAGGCCGCGAAGCAGATCGCGTTCGCCGAGGACCGCGCGATCTTCGAAGGTTATGCGGCGGCAGGGATTGCGGGTATCAGGGCAAGTTCGTCCAACGATGCGGTGCCGTTGCCAAAGGACGCGAAACTGGTGCCCGAGGCGATCACGCAGACGCTGAGCAGCCTTCGTCTTGCCGGCGTCGACGGACCCTACTCCGTGCTGCTGAGCGCAGACCTCTACGCCGAGGTCAGCGAGACGTCCGACCACGGCTATCCGATCCGCGAACACATCCAGCGCCTCATCGAGGGCGACATCATCTGGGCGCCGGCGATCGACGGCGCGTTCGTCTTGACGACCCGAGGTGGCGACTTCGATCTGCAACTCGGCCAGGACCTTTCGATCGGCTACACCTCCCACGACGCGGACAGTGTGCAGTTGTACTTCCAGGAGTCGCTGACGTTTCTCGTCTACACCGCGGAGGCTGCGGTCACCATGGAACCGACCGTATGAATGTGCGCGCGGGCGTAGTACCCCTCGCGCGAACGGCGTTGTATGCGGCGACCGCTGTGGTCGTCGGGCTAGTCGTGCTCGTCTTCGTCGTCGCGGCGTTCGGTGTCAATCGGATCGTCACCGGCCTGATCGTCGGCTTTGTCATCGGCACGGCGTTGTACCTGACGTTGGCCACGTTGCACAGGATCACCCTCACCGACGAGGCAATCACGGTTCGCGAACTCCTGCGTAAGCAGGTGCTGTCGTGGGACGACGTCGTCGGCTGTCGATTCGAGGTGGAAACCCATCCGGAACCCCACCACCGTCGAGACGAAAGCTGGCTTCTCGCATTGTATTTCGGGTCCGTCGGCGCCGGCGGTGGCGGCTTGGCACTTGCGGTGCTCGAGCCGGTCACCCATCCGTACACCAATGCCCGCGAGATGCATCAGCGCGAGATGATCGAATCCATCTTCGCGATGGCAAGGCGCAAGGGCTTGGATATCAGAGTCTCGCCCTCCATCGCCGCTGCGGTGCAACAGCATTGGAAAATCACGATCTAGGGCGCTTCGCGCCTCGTGAGTCCTTTCGGAGGGCCCGACCTCCAAAAGGACTCACGAGGGCCGTTGGCCCCTACCCCAATTTTCGGAGCACGGCGAGCGGCGCGATACCGACCACCTTCGCGAAGGCGGTCCACGGCCACCACGGCACGTAGGCGTTGGCGGGCTCCTTCTCGATAGCGTCGACCATGGCCTTGTGGCCCTTCTCGGCGCTAGCGATGAGCGGTGTCTTGCCTGCCTTCGCCGTCATCTCGGATTCGATGTAGCCGGGGAGCAGAGTCGTCACCGCTATCGGCTTGTTCAGGACGTCGAGCCGAATTCCTTCGGCCAAGTGCGCTGCGGCAGCCTTCGATGCGGCATAGGTCGTGACGTTGCCTCGCATGCCGCGCACCGCGCTCACGGAGGAGACGACAACCAGATGACCCGCGTTGCGCTCGCGGAAGATCTGCATCGCCGCTTCGCACTGTGCAAGCAGCGCAATGAAGTTGGTCTCCGCGGTCTGCTTGTTCGCATCGAAACGTCCGGTGCCGACGGGTTGGCCCTTGCCGAGGCCCGCGTTCGCGATGACACGATCCAGTCCCCCGATCTCCCGGTCCGCTTCGGTGAACACGTTGAACACGGCATCGTGGTCGTTGACGTCCAAAGTCCGGACGAGCACGGCGATCTCGGGATGACTGGCAGTGAGTTCCGCGGCCAACGCGTCGAGCCGGTCGGTGCGGCGCGCGCACAGGACGAGGTTTCGTCCCTTGGCTGCGAAGAGACGTGCCATTCCTTCACCGAGACCCGAACTTGCGCCCGTGATGAGGATGTTCTGGCGGACCGGCTTGCTCACGTGTGTGCTCCATTTGCAGTAGTGGCAGTCTTGTAGCGCGCCAACTCGATCCGAGCGACGACGCCGAGATGAACCTCGTCCGGTCCGTCGGCCAACCGTAGCGACCGAGCGGCGGTGTATGCGCCGGCGAGTGGGAAGTCGTCGGTGAGTCCGGCACCGCCATGCAGTTGGATCGCCATGTCGACGATCTCGAGGGCCATTGCAGGCACAGCGGCTTTGATCTGGGATACCTGCGAGATCGCTCCTGCGATCCCGTGTGTGTCCAGCAACCAGGCGGCGTGCAGCACGAGCAGACGAGACTGCTCGATTGCGATGCGCGCCTTGGCAATTCGCTCGCGATTGCCGCCGAGGTTCGCAATCGGTTTCCCGAAGGCACTCCGCGACATCGCACGGGTGCACGCCAACTCGAGCGCCTTTTCGGCCAACCCGATCAGGCGCATGCAGTGATGAATCCGCCCCGGACCCAACCTGCCCTGCGCGATCTCGAAACCACGTCCGACGCCTGCAATGACGTTCTCGGCAGGAACCCGAACGTCGGTGAAGCTCACGTCACCATGCCCGTAGGGCTCGTCGCGAAAGCCGAAGACGGGCAGCATCCGCTCGATCTTCACACCGGGTGTGTCGACAGGAACGATGACCATGCTGTGGCGTTGATGCCGGTGGGCGTCGGGGTCGGTCAACCCCATGAAGATGATGAACTTGCAGTTCGGATGCCCGATGCCGGTCGAGAACCATTTGCGACCGTTGACGACGATCTCGTCGCCGTCGAGCACGACCGTCGACTCCATGTTGGTGGCATCCGACGATGCGACATCGGGTTCGGTCATGCCGAATGCCGAGCGGATCTCACCCGCGAGCAACGGCGTCAGCCACTCTTGTTTCTGCTGCTCACTGCCGTAGTGCACGAGCACCTCGGCGTTACCGGTATCGGGCGCGTTGCAGTTGAAGATCTCGGGTGCGATGAACGAGCGACCCATCAATTCGGCGAGCGGTGCGTAGTCGGTGTTCGACAGCACGCTCGGCAGAAACAGGTTCCAGAGCCCAGCAGCCTTTGCCTTCGCTTTCAGCTCTTCGATGACAGGAAGCACCTGCCACGGATTGTCGAGCGCGCGCAGTTGGCGGTGGTAGTCGACCTCGATCGGGTCGATCTCGTCGGCGATGAATGCGGAGATTCGACGGTGGTAGTCCGCAGCCACCGGAGAGAGAGCGAAATCCATCCGGCGAGCGTAACCCGGCAGCAAATTCGGTTGAACGCGACCGCACCAACCCGCGATGCTTGCCCTTCACAGTTCAGCGTCACAGAAGACGTCACAGCAGAAGGGACAAGACAATGGGTACGGGCAGGCAGGCGATCCATCGAGGCTCGGACAACGAGTTGATGGGTTTCGTCGAGCCGATCGCGGGGTCGACACAATGGCGGCCACTTACGATTTTCGGTGGCGCGCTCGGTGCCGAGTCCGATCGTGACGCAGCCATCGCGGCTGTCCTCGAACGCGGCCTGTCCAGCCTGATGGAGAAGTGGTGGTTCTTTTCGCAGGCAGACGAGCGCTGGCGACGAGTGCAACTGTTGGAAGTCCGCCCCGACGCCGTGCGAGGCTTGGACACCGACAATCCAGAGCCGTCGAACACGGTCCGGATCACAGGGTCCGACTTGACGTCGATGACGTTGCAAACGCCAAGTTCGTAGCCGGGTGACCGGCTACGAATCAGGTTGGTGCTCTATCAGGCGTTTGCAGCGCCGAGGCCGAGCTTGACGCCATGAGTGGTGAGCCAGTTGGCCGGGTTGAGCTTGACACCGCTCGGATGCCAGATTTCCAGGTGCAGGTGCGGCCCGGTCGAGTAACCGCGGTTGCCTACGGTCGCGATCGTTTCGCCCGCGGTGACTCGCTTGCCGACGAACGTCGTGATGTCGTTGACGTGGCCGTACACGGCGGTCGTGCCGTCGTCCTGCTTGACGCGGACCCAGAGGCCGAAGCCCGACGCCGGACCCGCCTCGATGACGACACCGTTGGATACCGACGCGATGGGAGTGCCGATGGCGTCGGCGAAGTCGAGACCGGAGTGCATCGCACCCCAGCGAGCGCCGTAGCCGGACGTGATCGCGCCGTTGACGGGACGGACGACCGGTGCGCGCGGCGCGAACTGCGCAGCGAAATCCTGGCCGAGTTTGTTGAGCTGCTCGATGCCGTTCGTGATCTCGGGCGGCAGGGCAGGCAATTCCGGACCTGCAACGGGAGCTGCCTCAGGCGTAGCAGCCTCGGGGGCGGCAGTGAGGCTCTCCGTGAACTTGTTCAGCTGGTCGAGGCCATTGCTGATCTCGATCGGCAGACCGGGGATCGCAGGAGCGGCACCATCAGGAGCCGCCTGCGCGGTCGCCGGGTTACTCACCTGATATCCCGTCGCAATCAACGCGCCGGCAGCAACGGCAACAGTCGCGGCAACTCCGGTTCGATCATTCATTCGAGTCGGCGCGCGATGGCGTCCCTTCGATGAAGACTTGCTGGTCACGACATTGCCAGTCAGTAGCGCTGTCGAGTCGGACTTCGTGCTGTTGCGATGCTGCGACAAAGGGTTGTCCTCAGTTTTCGGCCGGCCGTAAGTAACGAATCGATATAGTTGTGCGTAGAAGGATACAACTCCGTGACCATTCCGCAACCCGGACCCCGGAAGACCTTCGGCCTTGTGAGTCTTTTCGGTGGGCCGAACCGCCGAAAAGACTAATGGGGGTGGATCGGCGGGAACGGTTTCGTGACGGAGCTGTTTCGGG
>NZ_JBIMSN010000138.1:0-105768 GCF_043944905.1 Antrihabitans spumae | reverse complement strand
CTGCGCCGGGTGCTGTCGCCTGCCCACTCACCTACCCATTTTCGAGCCAGTCCTTTCGGAGGGCGGAACCGCCGAAAAGACTCACGAGCCGCGTGCGGCCTAGAGGCGTAGCGACGTCACGCGCCAGGCCGCTGGGTTTCCGCTCGACGTGACGCGACCCGCAACCGCGAACACCCGTGGACCTCTGGAGTAGGTGCCGAAGATTTCGGCGTTGGCCTCGTCGACCATCCGAACATGGACAGGCCCGAGCGCGGCCGCGCCGAGTGCCCGACCTCGGACCGACGTCTGCGCAAGCACCCGAACCATGTCGATCAGCGATGGTTCGAGTGTTCCGCGGAGCGTGGCGGCGGACCGCCGTCGATCGACGACCTCCAGCGTCGCACGTAGGGCGAAATCGGCGAAACGTCGTGCGGCAGCAACGGTTCGGTCGCTGTCGGCTGCTGTTTCCGGATTCGCCGGCTGCCGGTTCGAGCCCGAGCGACCGCTGTGCGCCGACCGCCGGACACTGTGCGTTGCAGGCGTCGTGCAGATCGGCGCCGTCCGGTCGTCGGCCCCCAACTCGGGTTCGCAGTGCGGTGGCCGCGACAGGTACAACCGAGCTCGATTCATGATTCCCCCCGTGCCTTCCGGATGCCCCACGCGACCGGAACGTGCGTCCTGAAACGATCTCGGAGACCGTGGACGTGGCAAGCATCGCATGTTCGCGGCCGCCATGGGAGACCATAGCGTTTCCGCCTGCGCACCTGCCGGGTGTGGCATCGAGTTCAGCTATCCGGCCTCGCACGCTTAGGGTGATGTCTGCACGAACCTGCAGCGGATGGGAGTGTTGGCGCCATGGTTACCCGGCTGACGCCACAGGACGCGTCGTTCTATGCGTCCGAGTCGAGTAGCTCGCCGATGCATATCGGGTCTCTTGCGATCGTGCAGAACGCCGACGGCACGCTCGATTACGAGAAGCTGCTCGAGATCGTCGACCGCAGGCTGTTCCTCGTTCCCCGCTATCGGCAGAAGGTTCGCGAGGTGCCCCTCGGGCTTGCGCGCCCGGTCTGGGTCGATGCGAGCGATTTCGACATCACCTACCATATTCGCAGGTCAGCGCTGCCGACGCCGGGTTCGGACGAGCAGTTGCACGAGCTGGTGGCGCGACTTATGTCGAGGCCGCTCGACCGAACACTCCCGCTGTGGGAGATGTACCTGGTCGAGGGCTTGTCCGACAATCGCTGCGCAATCTTCACGAAGTCGCACTCGGCGCTCGTCGACGGCGAGGAGGCGCTCGAGATCGGGCATGTGATCCTCGATTCGAGCAACACGCCGCGTGAGGTCGCCGACGACCTGTGGCATCCGGGCGCCGAGCCGAGCGACGCGGGTTTGGCGATTCGCGCGGTCGGCGAACTGGTGTCACGCCCCGGCGACGGTGTCGACATCGCCAAGCGTGCGGTCGGTAGCGTCGCGGGCGCTGCGACGTCGGTTGCCGGGTCGTTCGGCAGATTCGCCGCGGGTCTGCATCCGTCCGCGAGCACAGCGCCGCCGAGCCCGTTGAATGCGACGATCTCGCGAAATCGGCGTCTCGACGTGGCAAAGACCGACCTGGAGGACTACCGGCGGATCCGCGCCCATTTCGGCTGTTCGATCAACGACGCGGTGCTCGGCGTGGTGACCGGCGCCCTACGCAACTGGCTGCTCTCGCGTGGCGAACCCATCACCGGCTACACCGCAATTCGCGCGTTCGTTCCGATGTCGGTCTACGGCACCGAACCCGGTATGGGCGATCTGCTCGGCAGCCGGTTGTCGTCGTTTCTGATCGACCTACCCGTCGGCGAGCCGAACCCCTCGATTCGGTTGTCGCACATAGCGCATGCGACCGAAGCGCACGGGCGGGACAGTCGGAGCGTGACGGCACGGACACTGGTTCGGCTGTCCGGTTTCGCGCCGGCGAGTCTGCACGCGATGAGTGTGCGTGCGGCGAGCGGTTACGGCCAGCGAACGTTCAATCTCCTGATCACCAATGCGCCAGGTCCGCAGGTCCCGATGTACATCGGGGGAGCGCGGATGCTCGAGATGTATCCAGTGTCGCCGCTGCTGAAGGATCAGGCGCTCAGTATCGGGCTGACCTCCTACGATGGCCGGGTCTACTACGGTCTGAACGCCGACCGGGATCTGATGTCGGACGTCGATGTGATCACGTCCCTGCTGTACGAGTCGATGGAGGAACTGCTCGATGTGTGTGCGTGAACCCGGCTGTGTCCCCGATTGTGTGCGCCGATGAGGGTGTACGTCCCCGCTACCGTTCGGATGCTGCGGCAGCTGGTCGCCGACAGCGAGTTGCGTGCCGTCAACGGCACGGCTTTCGCGATCACGCCCGCATTGCGCGAGGCCTATTCTTCCGGCGACGACGACGAGTTGGGTGAGGTCGCGATGGCGGAGGCCGCTCGTGCGTCGCTGCGGTTGCTCGCCTCCGAGCACGCCGAGGACGAGGGGCCGTTCGATGCGGACAGCGCGCCCATCCGCAGGCGCGCGGTGATTGCGGCCGACGTCGAGGACGTGAAATTGCGCCCCGATCTGGACGACGCCGTCGTGCGGTTGTCGGCGCCGATCACGATGGCGCAGGTGGCGTCGGCGCATGTCGATCTTGCCGAGGCCGAGCCGACGGTGCAGAAAGCGATCGAGGTCGTCGATCAGGCCGATCTCGGTGATACCGATGCCGAGTTCGTGGTCGGCGACGCCGAGGATCACGAGTTGGCGTGGTACGCGACCCAGGAGTTGCCGTTCCTGCTCGAACTGCTTTAGCCACCCCCTGCGCGTCACGCGATTACGTTTCCTGCAAACTTGTAATCGATACATGCCGCTGAAGGTGTCGAAGAAGCTGAGGATATGCATATGACCACTCGCCGAGCCGTCGTCGTTTCCGGTGCGCGAACCCCGTTCGTTCGAGCCTTCGGTGACTACACCCGCATGGACAGCATTGCGCTTGCCGGAGCCGCGGTACGTGGCGTTCTGGAGCAGACGGGTCTGCCGTTCGGCGATGTTCAGGCGATCGTCTGGGGTGGGGTGATCCTGCCGAGCGCGGCACCGAACATCGCTCGTGAGGTCGCGCTCGATCTGCAGCTCGATCACGGCTGCGAGGGCTACACCGTCACGCGTGCGTGCGCGTCGGGTCTGCAGGCGGTGACGTCGGCCGCTGCGGCTATCGAGCGCGGCGAATACGACATCATGATCGCCGGCGGCAGCGACTCGACAAGCAATGCCGAGATCAAACTTCCGCAGAAGATCGTGCATTCGATGGCGCCGATCGCGCTCGGTAAGCCAAAGCCGAAGGACTACCTCAGCGCAGTCGCCCAACTTGCGCCGTTCACGGATCTGTTCCCGACGCGGCCGAAGATCGCCGAGCGTACGACGGGCGAGGTGATGGGCGAGTCCGCGGAGAAGATGGCGAAGATCCACGGCATCAGCCGCGCCGACCAGGACGAATTCGCGGCCCGATCGCATCGTCGAGCCAACGCGGCGATCACCTCGGGGCGCTTCGATGCGGAAGTGCTGTCCGTCACGACCCCAGAGGGCAAGACCATCACGCGCGACGGACTCGTGCGCGGCGACTCGACGGTGGAGAAGCTGGCGAAGCTGGCACCGGTATTCGAACGCAACGGCACGGTGACGGCAGGCAACGCGAGCCCGCTGACCGACGGCGCTTCCGCTGTGTTGCTGATGAGCGAGGAGAAGGCGCGCGAGCTCGGCTTCCTCCCGCTGGCAGCGTTCAAGTCGTGGAGTTACGTCAGTGTCGATCCCAAGGATCAGGTGCTGATCGGTCCGGCCATTTCTATGCCGCGGGCGCTCGACAAGGCCGGCCTTTCGCTCGCCGACATCGATTACGTCGACATTCACGAAGCCTTTGCAGCGCAGACACTTTCGGTGGTATCGGCGCTCGGAAGCCACGAGTGGGCAAAGCAGCGACTCGGCCGCGACGAGGCGGTCGGCGACATCGACATCGACAAACTGAACGTGCACGGCGGTTCGGTGTCGCTCGGGCATCCGTTCGGTGCGACGGGCGCGCGCATGGTGACGACGATGGCAAACGAGATTTCCCGGGCGGGCGGCGGTACCGCGCTGCTCGGGATTTGCGCGGCCGGCGGCATCGGTGCGTCGGCGGTGCTGGAGGGCGTGTAAATCCCTCGTCGGTTACCCAGCGGTAACTTACGATCCCGTAACCTTGTCGGGTAATCTGAGGTCACCGACGAGATTTGCATGGGATCGATCGCATGGGTTTGAAGAACTGGCTGGAAGCGCCGGCCGCGGATGTGGCCGCGCCGCGGCGGCCGCGACTGAACGTCCTTCGTGGTGCCGTCGCGCGGATCACCACACCATTGCTGCCCGACGACTACCTGCATTTGGCGAACCCACTGTGGTCGGCCCGTGAGCTTCGCGGCCAGATCGTCGAGGTCCGCAAGGAGACTGCGGATTCTGCGACGCTGGTCATCAAGCCGGGGTGGGGATTCGACTTCGACTACAAGCCGGGCCAGTACATCGGGATCGGCCTGCACGTCGACGGTCGCTGGCATTGGCGGTCGTACTCGTTGACGTCGCCGCCCAACTGGGAAGCAGGCCAGCGCGGCGGTCGGAAAGTCATCACGATCGCTGTGAAGGCGATGCCTGAAGGCTTCCTCTCGACCCATATCGTCGGCGGCGTGCCGTCCGGAACGATCGTCCGGCTAGCAGCGCCGCAGGGCGAGTTCGCTCTGCCGGATCCGCCGCCCGCCAAAATTCTGTTCCTCACAGCGGGTAGCGGGATCACGCCGGTCATGGCGATGCTGCGAACGATGGACCGTCGTGGTCAATTGCCGGACGTCGCGCACGTACATTCCGCACCGACGTCGGATGCGGTGATGTTCGGGTCCGAGCTCGAACGAATGGCGACCGAGCACGCGACGTTCGTCACCCACATCCAGCTCACGAAGTCCGACGGCAAGTTCAGCCTCGCGTCGCTCGATTCGATGTATCCCGATTGGCGGGAACGGCAGACCTGGGCATGTGGACCGCTGAAGATGTTGGACGAGATCGAGCGCCTCTGGCGTGACGAGCGCATCTCCGATCGGCTCCACCTCGAACGGTTCGAGATCGCCCGTGCTGACATGTCCGGTCAGGGTGGGACGGTCACGTTCGCGAAATCAGGCCGAAAGGTCGAGGTCGACGGTGCGACCAGCCTGTTGCAGGCGGGCGAGCAGGTCGGCGTGCAGATGCCGTTCGGTTGCCGGATGGGGATCTGTCAGACCTGCGTAGCCCCGCTCCTCGCCGGGCACACTCGTGATCTTCGTTCCGGTGACGAGCGGCGCGAAGGTGATCGAGTTCAGACCTGCATTTCGGCAGCCGCGGGAGACTGCACGCTGGATTTGTAAGATTTGGGTACTTCACATTTCAGGTACTTACGACCTACACAGAGCTATGACGACGGAGGCCCGGTGGCGATCACCGATATCAAACAATTCGCACATCTGACCGAAGCTGACATCGAGTCGCTCGGTCGCGAGCTCGACGCTATTCGCCGTGACATCGAGGAGTCGCGCGGAGCGGCAGATGCGCGCTACATCCGTCGCACGATCAGGCTGCAGCGCTCGCTCGAGGTCGCTGCCAGGCTGACGCTGTTCGCCAGCAAGTACCGTCCGGCGTGGATCGCGGGAACCGCCATGCTCGCGGTCTCCAAGATGATCGAGAACATGGAACTCGGCCACAACGTGAGCCATGGCCAGTGGGACTGGATGAACGATCCGGAGATCCACTCGACGTCGTGGGAGTGGGACCAGGTCGGCCCGTCACGGCAGTGGAAGCGCGCGCACAACTACAGCCATCACACGTACACGAACATCGTCGGCATGGACGACGACATCGGCTTCGGCATCCTGCGGATGACGCGGGACGAAGAGTGGAAGCCGATCAACCTGATCCAGCCGCTTGCCAACGTGCTGCTCGCCGCGACGTTCGAGTGGGGAATCGCGCTGCACGATCTGGACAAGCAGAAGGAGCTCGAAGGCGTCGACCCGAAGCAGCTGCTGTCCGGCCCGAACAAGGCATTTTTCGGCAAGGTTGCTCGCCAGGTCACGCGCGACTTCGTCATCCATCCGGCGGTGACGGGCCCCGCGTGGAAGAGCACGCTCACCGCGAACGCAACGGCCAACCTAGCGCGCAACCTGTGGGCGTACGCCGTGATCTTCTGCGGACATTTCCCTGACGGTGCGGAGAAGTTCACAGTCGAGCAGTTCGAGGACGAGACGCACGCCGAGTGGTACCTGCGGCAGATGCTCGGTAGCGCGAACTTCGAAGCGGGCCCGGTCATGGCGTTCATGAGTGGCAACCTGAGCTACCAGATCGAACACCACCTCTTTCCCGACCTGCCGAGTAACCGCTACGCGGAGATTTCCGTCCGCGTCCGCGCGCTCTGTGACAAGTACGACCTGCCGTACACGACGGGTTCACTCGCCAAGCAGTACCTGCTTGCCTTCCGGACGATCCACAAGTTGGCGTTGCCTGACCGCTTCCTCAAGCGCACCGCGGACGATGCACCCGAGACGTCGTCGGAGCGCAGGTTCCACGGTCTGACGGACACGATGACGGCTATGCGTATCGACCCTGCGACGGGTGAGCATCGCGGTCTTCGGTCTGCGATGAACGAAGCCAAATTGGCGCTCAACCTCAAGAAGGCCGAGGCCAAGGCGTCGCTGAAGGCACACAAAGCGGAGGCGAAAGCAGCGCTGAAGGTCAAGAAGTTGGAGGCCCGTGCTGCGCTCGACGAGCAGAAGGCGAAGGGCATTCGGCGTCGGCGTTAACTAGCTCACACTTGTCGTCGACGGAATCTACGGTTCCGTAACCTACGGTACCGTAGGTCCATGGCGATTTCGGATATCAAGGAATACGCGCATCTCACCGAGGCCGATGTCGAAGCGCTCGGAATCGAACTGGATGCGATTCGTCGCGACATCGAATCCTCGCGCGGCGAGAGCGATGCGCGCTACATTCGCAATGCCATCCGACTGCAGCGCGCCCTTGAAATAGGCGGCCGCGCAACGCTTTTCGCGAGCCTGTTCCCGCCGGCCTGGCTCGCGGGGACCGCCATGCTCGGCGTTGCGAAGATCATCGAGAACATGGAGATCGGCCACAACGTCATGCACGGCCAGTGGGACTGGATGAACGATCCGGAGATCCACTCGGTGTCGTGGGAGTGGGACAACACCGGACCGTCGGCGCACTGGAAGCAGACCCACAACTACCTGCATCACAAGTACACGAACGTGCTCGGGATGGACGACGACGTCGGCTACGGCCTGCTGCGCGTCACCCGCGATCAGCGTTGGAAGCCGTTCAACATCGGCAACCCGGTTTACAACCTGCTACTGCAGCTGTTCGTCGAATACGGCGTTGCGATCCAGCACCTCGAGCTCGGCAAGGTTGTCGCCGGACGGGTCGAGCAGGCCGAATTCGAACGCAAGCGTCGCGAGGTACTCGAGAAGGTCGGGCGCCAGATCGCGAAGGACTACCTCCTCTTTCCCGCCCTCACCGGCCCCGCGTTCCTGACGACGTTGACCGCCAACCTCACGGCCAACATGATCCGCAACGTCTGGACCAACATGGTGATCTTCTGCGGTCACTTCCCCGACGGTGCCGAGAAGTTCACCAAAGCGGATCTGGAGAACGAGACGCAGGGCCAGTGGTATCTGCGGCAGATGCTCGGTAGCGCGAACTTCGAAGCAGGCCCGGTGCTCGAATTCATGAGTGGCAACCTTTGCTACCAGATCGAGCATCTGCTGTTCCCCGACCTGCCCAGCAATCGCTTGCGGGAGATCTCCGTTCGCGTGCAGGCACTCGCGGAGAAGTACGACCTGCCGTACACGACCGGCTCGATCGCGGTGCAGTACTGGAAGTCGTGGCGAACCATCGCCAAGCTCGCGCTGCCGAACAAGTACCTGAAGGCGACCGCCGACGATGCTCCCGAGACCGCTTCCGAGCGCAAGTTCGCCGATCCGACACCCAAGTTCGATCCTGCGACCGGCAGGAGACGTGGACTGCTGACCGCGCTGCGGTTGGCTCGCTAGCTTTCTCGCGCAGCCCAGGTGTCGTTCGACCGCACCGCTGTGAGAAGTAGTCGAACAGCGGCAACGCGACGCGCTGATTTGCCTTCCAGGGCGTCGAGAGCGCATTCGGGGTCAGCGGGTGGTCCCAGGTGCGTACAGCCGCGTGGGCAGTCCTGAGCGGCCGCTGCGAGGTCTGCAAACGCGGCGACGACGTCGGCGGGCGAGATGTGCGCGAGCCCGAACGATCTGATGCCGGGGGTGTCGATCACCCAGCCCGCCCCTCCCGGAAGTGGGAGGGCGATCGACTGGGTGGATGTGTGGCGACCTTTGCCGACGCCGGACACGACGCCGACAGCGCGGTAGGCGTCGGGGACGAGCCGATTCACCAGCGTCGACTTGCCGACCCCGGAGTGACCGATCAGCGCGGTCAGTTTGCCGTTCAGCAGTTCGGTGATCTCGTCGATGGGTTCGGTCGTGCCGCCGAGGACGACCTGCAGTTCGAGGTCGGCGAACGAGGCTGCGAACTCCTCGTAGCCTGCGAGATCGCTTTTGGTCAGACACAGAATCGGTTGCAGCCCACCGGCATAGGCGGCGATCAGGGTGCGTTCGACGAACCCCGTTCGGGGTGGTGGGTCGGCGAGCGCGACGACGATCATCAGCTGCTCGGCATTCGCGACGACGATGCGCTCGTACGGGTCGGTGTCGTCGGCTGTTCTGCGCAGCACCGACTTTCGCTCCTCGACGCGAATGATGCGGGCCAACGTGTCCGGCTTGCCCGAGGTGTCACCGACGATGCCGACACGGTCGCCGACGACGATCGGAGTCTTGCCGAGTTCGCGCGCACGCATGGTGACGACCGGACGTTCCGGGTCGCCGCCGAGAACACAGCCCCACCGGCCGCGATCGACCGCGACGACCATCCCGGATTCCGCATCCTCGTGCTGCGGACGGGTTTTGGTGCGCGGACGCGAAGCCCTGCCCGGGCGCACCCGGACATCGGACTCGTCGTATTCGCGCCGTTTCAGCTCGAGCCGTCCAACATGTGTGACCACAGTCCGACGAAGTCGGGCAGCGTCTTCGCGGTGGTACCGATGTCCTCGATCTCGATGCCGTCGACACGCAGGCCGAGTATCGCTCCGGCCGTTGCCATTCGGTGGTCGGCGTAGGAATGCCATTGCCCACCGTGCAGCGGTGCCGGAGTGATTTCCAGCCCGTCGTCGGTTTCCGTCACCTGTCCTCCGAGTCGATTGATCTCGGTGGAAAGGGCTGCAAGACGGTCGGTTTCATGGCCGCGCAGGTGCGCGATGCCACGTAGCCACGAGGGACCCTCGGCGAGGGCGGCAAGAGCGGCGACCGTCGGCGTCAGCTCGCCGATGTCGTGCAGGTCGATGTCGATGCCGTGCAACTGCTTCGGTCCGCGGACGGTCAGAACCGATTCGGCCAGCACGACATCGGCACCCATCCGCTCGAGAATTTCACGGATCGCGTCGCCGGGTTGCGTGGTTCTGTGCGGCCAGAACGGCACGCTCACTTCGCCTTCCGTGACCGCGGCCGCGGCGAGGAACGCGGTGGCGTTCGACAGATCCGGCTCGATCGTCCAGTTCACCGGACGGATCGGCCCTGGCGCCACGACCCAGGTGTCGGCTTCGGTGCTGTCGGAGGGGGATTCGACGCGAACGCCTGCTGCCCGCAGCATCTCGATCGTCATCTCGATGTGTGGCATCGACGGCACCGGCTTGCCGCTGTGGTGAATCGTGATGCCCTCGTCGAACCGGGCCGCAGAGAGCAGGAGCCCGGATACGAACTGCGACGACCCGGACGCGTCGATGGTGACCGTGCCGCCACGAACTGCGCCGTGCCCGTGCACGACGAACGGCAGCGCGCTGCCGTCGACGTCGGCACCGGCTGCGCGCAACCCGTCGAGAATCGTGTCGAGTGGGCGTGTGCGTGCCTGTTCGTCGCCGTCGAACTCGACGTCACCGTCTGCGAGCGCCGCGACGGGTGGCAGGAAGCGCATGACCGTGCCTGCGAGGCCGCAGTCGACGGCAGCACCCGTCAACGGTGCCGGGGTGATCGTGAGTGTTGTATCGACTCCCTCGATCCCGATTCCGAGCGCCCGCAACGCGTCGATCATCAGGTTCGTGTCGCGGCTGCGCAGCGCTCCGGTGACCGTCGACGAACCCTCCGCCAACGCGGCGAGAACCAGTGCGCGGTTGGTGATCGATTTCGAGCCGGGCAGTGGCACCGACGCACGCACCGGCCCAGCGGCGTAGGGGGCACTCCAAAAAGTCACAGGCCCCATCTTTGCGTATCGGTCGCGAACGGAGGTAACGGTCGTGTCGGTGCGTCGTGTCAGCATGGAGCTATGTGTGGGAGATACGCGACGACGGTCAACCCCGGGTTGCTCGCCGCTGAGTTGGATGCCTATGACGAGACCGATCCTCTCGAGGACCTCACGCCCGAGGAGGAGGGTCCGAATTTCAACGTCGCTCCGACGACGAAAGTGGTCGCTGTCGTCAAACGGCACGATCGCGCAGATCCGGATGCCGCTGCCGCTCTTCGGATCCGGCGGATGCGCTGGGGTCTGATTCCACGCTGGACCAAGCCTGCCGAACCAGGCGTTCCGGCAAAAGGAAAGCCGCTGTTCAACGCGCGTGCCGACACCGCAACGACAACGCCAGCTTTTCGTGATGCCGTGAAGACCAAGCGTTGCCTGGTGCCGATGGACGGCTGGTACGAGTGGCTCACCGAACCCGGCCCCGATGGCAAGCCTGCCAAGGTCCCGTTTTTTATGACGCCCGCAGACGGCTCGCGCCTGTACATGGCGGGCCTGTGGTCGGTCTGGCGAGACGGCGATCGGCCGCCACTGCTCAGCTGCACGATCCTGACCACCGATTCGGTCGGCGAGCTGGCACGGATCCACAACCGGATGCCACTGATCATGCCTTCGGACGCTTGGGACCGCTGGCTCGATCCCGATCATGCCGATGTCGCGGGACTGCTCGAGTCGCCGAGTGCGGACCTGGTCGCGCAGCTCGAAATCCGGCAGGTGTCACCGAAAGTGAACAGCGTCAAGAACAATTCGGCTGACCTCGTCGATCGATTCGAGCCCGCGGAGCAGCCGGAGCAGATCAGCCTGCTGTGATGTCGGCGAGTACGGCGGCGGTGCACCGAACGAGGTCGCTCGGTGCCAGTTCGATCTCTATGCCGCGGCGGCCGGCGCTGCAGAACACTCGCTCCCACGTCATCGCGGATGCGTCCACCACGGTCGGAAGCAGACGTCGTTGGCCGATCGGTGAGATACCGCCGACGACGTAGCCCGTCACCTTCTGGGCCTTCGCAGGATCGGCCTTCGCGACGCCGAGAGCTGCGGCTACGGCTTTGAGCGAAAGCTTCGACGGGACCGGCAGGACCGCGACGCCCAGTTTTCCGTCCGGCAGTTCGACGACGAGCGTCTTGAACACCTGACCCGCGGGAACGCCCATCGCCTCGACGGCTTCGTCGCCGAATCGCTGCGAGCGGGGGTCGTGCGTGTACCGATGCACGTTGTGCGGAATCTTCTCGGCAGCCAACAGCTTCGTGGCTGGTGTGGCATTCGCGGCCATCGCAACAGCGTAGATACGCCGGTGCCGGGCGGTGCGACGACTACGGGAACACCGACGCAGGGCGTGGTGTTGAACCCGACGTACTTGTCATCCTCAGCGGAACGGAGTCGCCAGTGCCTGTGCTCTGCGCGGAACGCCCGATCTATCTAGCGGTAGATTCAGGGCTTACGGCAATCGAAGGGACAAGTGTGCGCGGCGACGACAGCCAGGCGGACGATACGGTCCGTACCGATCCGAACCAGACCGACACGGAGTTGGCCGAACGGTTCGAGCGAGACGCACTTCCGCTGCTCGACCAGCTCTACGGCGCTGCTCTGCGAATGACTCGCAATCCCGCGGATGCCGAGGATCTGGTTCAGGAGACCTACGTCAAGGCGTTCTCGGCGTTCCGGTCGTTCCGTGAGGGCACCAACCTGCGTGCCTGGCTCTACCGGATTCTGACCAACACCTACATCAACTCCTACCGCAAGAAGCAGCGGCAGCCCGCCCAGTATCCGACCGACGAGATCACGGACTGGCAGTTGGCCGCGACGGCCGAGCACACCTCGCAGGGCCTGCGTTCTGCCGAGGTGGAGGCGCTGGACGCGCTGCCGGACGACGACATCAAGTCGGCGCTGCAGTCGCTGCCCGAGGAGTTCCGGATGGCTGTCTACTACGCCGATGTCGAAGGATTTCCGTACAAGGAGATCGCCGACATCATGGGAACGCCCATCGGCACCGTGATGTCGCGGCTGCACCGAGGACGGAAGCAATTGCGAGGCCTGCTTGCCGAGGTCGCGCGCGAACGTGGATTCAACCGCAACGGCGCTGTCGATGCAGTGGATCCGTCGGGGCAGGAGGTCTCATCATGAGCGAACAGGACGACTACAAGCTCGATTGCACGGCGGTGATCGCCGACGTGTGGCTCATGCTCGACAACGAGTGCGACCAAGCGACACGTGAGCGGCTGCAGTATCACCTCGATACCTGCGGTACCTGCCTCGAGCAGTACGGCATCGAGGAGCAGATCAAGGGCTTGCTCAGCCGCAAATGTGGCGGTGAGCGCGCGCCCGAGGGCTTGCGTCAGCGCCTGTCGATCGAGATCCGCCGGACCGTGGTGATCCGGACCGAAGCGGAGTAGTCACCGGTCGGAGCGCCGCAGACAGAAAAAGGGCCGAGAAGCGAGTGCTTCCCGGCCCTTTTTGTGATCAGCGTTCGTGATCAGCTGTTTGGACGCTTGCCGTGATTGGCCTTGTTGTTCTTGCGGTCACGTTTCTTACGGCCACGCTTACCCATTTGATAAGTCTCCCTTCTTTGGGTGTCAGTCTAATGCCCGCCGATGCGCCGCCCGACCGCCCCGCAGGTTCGCTGGTTAGGCTGTAGCTTCGCAAGGCTCGACACCGAGGAGCTCGAATGGCAGAAGATGTTCGCGCCGAGATGGTCTCGACCGTCTTTCAAGTAGTTGTGAGCACGGGCGACACCGTCGTCGAGGGCGACACACTGGTCATCCTGGAGTCGATGAAGATGGAGATCCCGGTGCTCGCCGAGGTCGACGGCACGGTCTCCTCGGTCGACGTCAAGGTCGGCGACGTGATCCAGCAGGGCGACCTCATCGCAGTGATCTCCTGATCGGCGGATTCCGATGTCGACGCTGAGCGAACTGCTCGCAGACCACACCGACCTACCCGGCGCTGCTGTCGACCATCTGCAGCGGGTGGTGGGGGACTGGCAACTCCTTGCGGATCTGTCGTTTGCCGACCTGCTGTTGTGGGTCGGCAGCGGTCCGATCACCGAGGGCAGCGAGGTCGTCTGCGTCGCGCAATGTCGGCCGACAACGGCTCCGACAGTCATCGCCTACGACCTCGTCGGCAAGCTCGCGTCCGAAACCGAGCATCCCCAGGTGCTTCGGGCGTTGATCGACGGAAAGATCGTTCGGGACAGCGACTCCGGGGGAGACGATCCGCCACCGCTGTCGCTTCGCGAGGCGATTCCCGTGCGGTGTGGCGAGGACGTGATCGCCGTGCTGAGTCGCGATACCGACTTCGCGCGCAGCCAGATTCGCAGCACCCTCGAAACCGCGTACACGACGTGCGCCGACGACCTGTGCGAAATGATCAGCGACGGAACGTATCCCACGCCCGAGGATCGCGCTGCGACACATTCGAGTCCGCGTGCCGGTGATGGTTTCGTCCGCCTCGATACCGAGGGCAAGGTCGTCTACGCCAGCCCGAACGCTCAATCCGCTTATCACCGTATGGGTTTGACGAGCGAACTGTCCGGCCACGACCTCGCCGCCACGACACGTTCGCTCATCACCGACCCGTTCGACGCGCAGGAAGTTGTGAACGACATTCGGGCCGCGCTTGCGGGGAGGACGGGTCGACGGATGGAGGTCGACGCGCACGGCGCAACCGTGCTGCTTCGCACCCTCGTCCTACGTCCACGCGGCGAGTTGGCCGGTGCTGCTGTGCTCGTACGTGATGTCACCGAAGTGAAGCGCCGCGACCGCGCGCTGCTCAGCAAGGACGCCACGATCCGCGAGATTCACCATCGGGTGAAGAACAATCTGCAGACCGTTGCCGCGTTGCTGCGCCTACAGGCTCGTCGGACCGAAAACGAGGAGGCGCGGGTTGCGCTCACCGAGTCGGTCCGTCGTGTCACCTCGATCGCTGCGGTCCACGAGATGTTGTCGATGTCTGTCGACGAAGAGGTCGATCTCGACGACGTGGTCGATCGTCTTGTGCCGATGATGGCCGACGTCGCGACCGTCAGTACCCCCGTGAAGATCCGACGTGAAGGCAAACTCGGCGTTTTCTCCGCTGAGCGGGCGACGCCGCTGGTTATGGTCCTGACCGAGTTGGTCCAGAACGCCATCGAGCACGCCTTCGATCCCGGTGCCGTCGGCACGGTGTCGATGAAGGCGGAACGGTCGGCACGCTGGCTCGATGTCGTTGTTCACGACGATGGCAGGGGGCTGCCGCCAGGCTTCAGTTTGGAACGCTCCGACCGCTTGGGTCTGCAGATCGTCCGGACCCTCGTCACCGCCGAACTGGGCGGTTCGATAGGCCTGCACCCCGGCACGGGAGGGGGCACCGATGCGGTCCTGCGTGTGCCCCTGGGCCGCCGGGGTGGGCGGGGCTAGTTCGGCTCCGCCATCGTGGCACGAGGGTGCCGCTCACCTCGCTCGGTGGAGTCAGGGGCGCCTTCACGCCGCTCGGGCGCGCAAAAAAGCCCGGCACCACTGTCGGTGCCGGGCCTGCAAGATGTCGTAGCTCAGACCGAGGTACGTGCTCGGGTCCGTGCATTGCGTCGCTTGAGTGCGCGTCGCTCGTCTTCGCTCATTCCACCCCATACGCCTGCGTCCTGACCGGACTTGAGTGCCCATGACAGGCATTCCGCAGTGACCGGGCAGCGATTGCAGACGATTTTGGCATCAGCGATCTGCGCGAGTGCCGGACCGCTGTTCCCTACGGGGAAGAACAGTTCGGGATCCTCGTCGCGACAGATTGCGTTGTGGCGCCAGTCCATCCTTTGCTCCTTAGCCGGGTGCATCGAAGCACCGTCTCGTTTGCTTACGTTTACTTGTGCGTCTCGAATGTTTCCGCACGGTTGCTTGTGAATGCTTTCACGAACTGAAGATATGTCAATAGGAATGCCGCGCACCGTGGGGAAACTCACTCTGTTAGCCTCACCTATCGAAGTCCGCGTTCCTTTGTACTCCGTCTGCGGTGTTTTCGCACTATAACCGCAGGATTTGGGGCAAAGCAGCGCTACGCAGGCGTGAGCGGGGCCACGACCTCGATCGCGGCGGGCACCGAAAAGAACTCGACTTCTTCCCGCATGCCGAGGTAGTCGCCGTCCATCTGAAATCCGATCGGCTCGGCGGCGGTGATTCGGACGCGCGGCACGTCGTCGACGCGAAAGAGCTTGCTGGACTTGGGTTCTGCGCCTTCGGCAAGCAGTTGTCGCGACACCCGCAGGCCGGAGGCGACGCCCATCGAGCGCATCGCGAATACCCCGAGACCGGTGTCGAAGGACGTATTGGGATTCGTGTGAACCGGACGTGTACCCATGTAGGTCCACGGACTCGAGTTCGAAACGAATGCGTAATGAACACCGTCGACGGGTTCGCGATCGGGGCACTCGATCGTCAAGGTCGGGTCGTTGCCGATGGACTTGAAAAACTCGGTAATCGCCGCGCGGACGTACCGCGACGGGCTCACGATGTGACCGTTGTTACGGCTGTTGTCGATCGACTCGCAGACGCGTGCGTCGATGCCGAGTCCGGAGTTGAACGTGAACCACCGCTTGTCGGCGTACCCGAGGCCGATCCGTCGTCGCACACCGGCACCGATCAGGTCGATCAGTTGATTCGTGGCGTCGACGGGATCGGCAGCGATGCCGAGCGATCGGGCGAATACGTTGGCAGACCCGCCTGGTAGCACCGCGATCTGCGGAGTCCAACCGACCGGAGCCGCACCGCGCGTCGGAGGTGCGAGGAAGCCGTTGATCGCTTCGTTGACCGTGCCGTCACCGCCGTGGACGACGATCAGATCGATGCCGTCTGCCGCGGCCTGCTCTGCCAACTCGGCGGCGTGGCCACGATGGCTGGTATGGGCCACGACGAGGGAAACCCTGCTCTCCAAGGCGTGAGCGAGTAGGTCCCGCGCCGCAGGCGTGGTCGACGTGGCACTCGGGTTGACGATCAGCAGGGCGCGCACGGGGAATCAGCCTATCCGGCGTTCGACGTCCTTTGCCGCCGCCGCAACGGCTGCAACCGCATTCGAATAGGCTGGTCGGGTGCCGAAGGAGACAGCAAGGAGTGCCACACCCAAGCCGATTCGTTGGGCGGGCTCTCTCGTCGCGCTGCAGGGCGGTGCCGCGGCGGTCGTTGCGATCGTCCTGGTGATCCGCGGCCTGACGGGTAGCGGCGATCAGAGTCAGGCCAGTGGCTACGGCACGGCGTTGTGGTTCCTCAGTCTCGGCGGAGCCGTCCTCGCCGGTGGCATCGCATTGATTCTCGGGCACCGATGGGGCCGGACGATCGCCGTCGTCGCGCAGGTGCTGCTGCTGCCTGTCGCATGGGCATTGTTGACCGATTCCCATCAGCCGGTCTTCGGCGTACTTCTCGGCGTCATGGTGGTTGCGACGCTCGCGTTGCTCTTCTCGCCGCCTGCGTCGCGCTGGATGGCCGAGGAGTACGGGTAGGCGAAATACCGCGGACCGTAGTTCGCTCGTCCGTCGCCGACCTGTGATTGGGTAGGGCCTATGCCGCCAGCAGCTGAACCGATCGGTAACCCGGCGTCGCTAACGGTGGCGATGACCGATGTCGTTCGCGAGTACCGCGTCGGCGGTCAAACAGTCCGCGCCCTCGACGGCGTCACGCTGTCCCTCGAAGGCGGAAATTTCATCTCCATCGTCGGTCCGTCCGGCGCTGGCAAGAGCACGTTTCTGCATCTGCTCGGTGCCCTCGACACACCGGATTCCGGGTCGATCCGCTTCGGCGACAAGGAGATCGCTCAGCTGACCGACGAGCAGCAGTCGGAGTTTCGGCGGCATCAGGTTGGGTTCATCTTCCAGTTCTTCAACCTGCTGCCGACAATGTCCGCATGGGAGAACGTCGCAATACCGAAGTTGCTCGACGGCGTCGGCCTACGGAAGGCGAGGCCGGACGCGCTTGCACTGCTCGACAAGGTCGGCCTCGCCAAACGTGCGAACCATCGGCCTGCGGAGATGTCCGGTGGTGAGATGCAGCGAGTTGCGGTCGCCCGGGCACTGATGATGGATCCACCGCTGATCCTCGCCGACGAGCCGACGGGCAACCTCGATTCCAACACCGGCGCCTCGATACTCGAGCTGCTTGCCGAGGTCGCGCACGACAAAGGCTCGGGGCGCGCGGTCGTGATGGTGACCCACAATCAGGACGCTGCAGCCTCGACCGATCGGGTTGTCACGTTGCAGGACGGGCGTTTACGGTCCGACGAATTCACCGGTGCCGCAAGGAAAATCGGTATCGACTGATGCTCGCGACGTTGGATCGGTTGCGGCTGTTCAATGTTCGCGAGTTCGTAGCTCACCTGGGCCGCACCTCGATGGCGGTTGCGGTCACCGCTGTTTCGGCGGCTTTGCTCGTCGCTGTCATCGGAATTTCCGGCTCGATCACAGGGTCGGTCGACCAACTCGGTAGCAGCATCGGGGGCAACGCCGAGTACGAGGTTTCGGGCGTCACCGACGCCGGATTCGAGCAGTCATTGCAGCCCGAAGTGGCTCGGGTGCCGGGTGTACAGGCGGCCGTGCCGATGATCAGGGCGTCGATCGGATCGCCGAACGGCAACCTCCTACTCATCGGTTTCGATCCGCTGGCAGGACAGGGCTGGCGCAGCGACGTTCAGCAGGCCGTTCTTGACCAGACAGGTGGCGGCACCGAGCTGCTGACCGTTCGCAACGGTGTACTCGTCGGTCACGGCACAGGTTGGTCGAAGGGGCAGAAGGTCATACTCGGCGACACCGAGGTGACCGTCGCCGCCGTGGTGGACGGCGATGCTGTCGAGCGGATCAACGACGGCAACTTCGTGATGACCACGCTCGGCTTGGCGCAACAACTGGTGAATCGCGCCGGTTCGATCGATTCGATGCTGCTGGTCACCGACCCTGGCGCCGACCTCGACGAGGTTCGCACGGCGGTCGACGACACTGTCGCGGGTCGTGCTGTGGTCGCTGACCCCACCTTCCGTGCGGCGCAGGCGGGCGGCGTCATCGCCGTGCTGCAGTCGACGACGTTGATGGCTGCGGCGTTGGGTCTCGTCGTCGCGGGCTTCCTGATCTACAACGCCATGAGTATGGCAATCAACCAGCGCCGCAACGTGATCTCCATAGTCCGGGCGATCGGCGGAAACAAGCGGGCGATCTTCCGTGACCTGCTCGCAGAGGCCGCGATCCTCAGCGCGATCGGTGCCGTGATCGGCGTCGGCATCGGAATGTTGATGGGCCGCTGGACGATCGGATTGCTACCCGCGACGTTCATGCAGTCGCTGCAGGTGGACATCGCCTACTCGCTGCCCTGGTTCACGGTCCCGGTCGTCGTCGCAGCGTGTGTTGTTTCGGGCGTCGGTGCCGCGGCCGTCGCGGCGCGAGCGGTGTACAAGGTGGCCCCGATCGAGGCCCTGGCACCCGTCGGTGTCTCGTCCGCAGACAAGGTCGGCCTGCCGTTGCGCCTTGTCGCGGGAGTATTGGGTGCGGCTGCGATCGTGCTGTCGATCGCTGCGGCGTGGATCGACCTCGGCTTGTGGTCGATCGTGTCGGTGGCCATGTTTCTCAACGGCGCTGTATTTGTCTGTTTCGCCTTCTTTCACGAATTGGTCGCGGCAACAGCCGCGGTGGCGCGGCTGTTCGGAACGCCGGGTGCGGTCGCGGCGGCAACGATCGCGCGCGCGCCCCGGCGGATCTGGGTGACCGTGATCTCGGTCCTCATCGCCGTGTCCATGATGGTGTCGGTCACCGGCTCGAACACGAACGGCGTCGACTCGGCGGCGGCCGCGTTCAGCCCCGCCGGGCCGTGGACATCTGGGTGCAACCGACGTCGAGTCAGGTTTTTCCCACCGGTCCGCTGCTGCCGCGCGATATCGAGCAGACGATCGGGGCACTGCCTGGCGTGGCCGCCGTGGTGCCAGGCCAGTTGGCGTATGCCTCCATCGGTGGATCGAAAGTGGTCGTGCAGGGACTTGCGTCGGGAACGCAGCACCTCCCTGTACGAGGCGATCAGCGAGCCGTCACGTGCGAAAGTGCTGGCGGGCGAAGGTGTGGTCGTCTCGCGTGACATCGCTCGGGTGCTCGACGTCGAGGCGGGTGGCACTCTGACGGTGCCGACGCCGAACGGGTTCGAAAACGTCCAGGTGCTGGAGGTATTTCCGTACTTCTCGGCCCTCACCGGTTTCGTCGGGATGAGTTTGCCGCTGATGCAGCAGTGGTTCGATCGACCCGATTCGACGCTGCTCGAGGTGACGGTCGATTCGGGGGCAGATCGCGCCGCGGTGCAGGCGGCGATCGAGGGCGTAGTGCCGTCGTCGGTCAACGTGTATTCGGGACGAGAAGTGCTCGACGGAATGACCGCCAGCCTGCAGCAGGCCACGGTTCTGATCAGCGCGATCACGTGGATCGTGGTGTTCGTCGCAGCCGTTGCCCTGGTGAACACGATGATGTTGTCGGTGCTGGAACGACGTCGCGAGCTTGGTGTACTGCGTGCCATGGGGTCTTCGCGCAGGTTCACGATGCGTACGGTCCTCGTGGAGGCAGCGGCGATCGGGATTGTCGGTGGACTCTGTGGGCTTGTCGTCGGTGTGCTCAACCAGTACGTGAACACCATTGCGTTTTCGCATGTGCTCGGTTTGGACATCGCGTTCCAGCTGACGCCGCCGACTGTGGTGTTCGGCCTTGCCGCGTTGCTGTTGAGTCTCCTCGGTGCAATTCCGCCTGGTCTACATGCGACTCGGCTGAACGTCATCGACGCGGTGAGTGTCGACTGATCTTGAACGGCCTGCAGTAGCGGTACGGTCGAACCAATCCGAAAGTCTCGCCGGCCCGAATCAGTGTCGGCTGTTTAGTGAAAAAGCGCTTGCTGCAATCATTTTCGTGATACTGCGGCCGGATGGTCGGGTATCGGATCGCTCCGGTTTCACCGTCCTGGCACGGATAGCCATCTGTGTGGATATGATCCGATTGGGGGCGACGTCTGCGGGCGACAGCACGGCAAGCAACGCTTCCGGGTTGGTCGGCGATCGTCGTCGACGCGCAATTGCAGCCCGGACGATGGAGGTCGATCACCCTGCCTGATGTGGGGCGTACGACTCGGTCGCGTCGTGACGCAAGCTGCGGACCCGAGTCATGTCGACACGTTCCGACGAACGGCGAATGACGGCATGTCTAACGAGGACAAGCTCAGGGAATACCTGAAGCGGACGCTTGGTGAGGCTCGCGAGGCGCGCAGCGAGGTCGGTCGGCTGCGTGCCGAGCGCACGGAGCCGATCGCGGTGATCGGGATGGCCTGCCGCTTGCCAGGTGGTGTGACGACGCCGGACGAGCTGTGGGAGCTGGTTGCGGACGAACGTGATGCCATCGGTGCGTTCGCTCGCGACCGGGATTGGGATACCGACGCGCTTTTCGATTCCGACCCCGACGCGGCAGGACGCACGTACGTCCGCGAGGGTGGGTTTCTCGACGGGGCTACCGAATTCGACGCCGAGTTCTTCGGCATCTCGCCCCGTGAGGCAATGGCCATGGACCCGCAGCAGCGGCTCCTGCTCGAGACCTCCTGGGAGGCCGTCGAACACGCGGACATCGATCCGAGGTCGTTGCGCGGCAGCCGAACCGGTGTCTTCGCCGGCGCGAGTGCAAACGATTACGGAGCGCGACTGCTCAACACCGAAGGCTGGGCCCAAATCGAGGGCCATTCGCTGACGGGGAACACGATCAGCGTCGTATCCGGCCGCATCGCCTGTCACCTCGGCCTGCACGGTCCGGCGCTCTCCATCGACACGGCGTGCTCGTCGTCGCTCGTGGCGCTACACGAGGCCGCCCAGTCCTTGCGGTCACGTGAGTGTGACCTCGCGCTCGCCGGCGGTGTGACGATCATGGCGACACCGGGAATGTTTCAGTACTTCTCGCGCCAGCGCGGACTCGCAGCAGACGGGCGCTGCAAGTCTTTCGCCGATGCGGCGGACGGTGTCGGCTGGTCCGAAGGGGTCGGCGTCCTCCTGGTCGAACGGTTGTCGGATGCGCAGCGCAACGGACGCAACATCTTGGCAGTCGTTCGCGGAAGTGCGATCAACCACGACGGCGCGAGCAACGGACTCACCGCTCCGAACGGACTGTCGCAGCAGCGGGTGATTCGAGCCGCGCTGGACGTTGCCGGGTTGGGGGTCGACGACATCGATGTCGTCGAGGCGCACGGCACCGGTACACCACTCGGCGATCCGATCGAGGCCCACGCGCTGCTCGCCACGTACGGGCAACGCGAAACCGACCGACCGGTGCTGCTCGGATCACTCAAATCGAACATTGGCCACACACAGGCCGCGGCAGGCGTCGCCGGAGTGATCAAAATGATTGTCGCCATGGAGCATGGTGTGGTGCCGAGATCGCTGCACATCGACGAGCCGAGTCGCCAGATCGACTGGACGGCAGGCACACTCGAACTCCTCGATTCGGCCCGACCGTGGGAGGTAGGCGATCGGCCACGGCGTGCGGCAGTCTCGTCGTTCGGCATCAGCGGAACCAATGCGCATCTCGTTCTCGAAGCCGCGCCCACTCCGCAGCCGTCTGTCCAGGGCGCCGAGCCCGGGAATCCGGTTGTGCCGTGGGTGCTTACGGCTCGTGACGATGACGGTCTGGTACGTCAGGCGGCTCGTCTGGCGCGGTGGCTGCACACCAGGAACGACCTTTCCACACTGGACGTCGCCTGGTCACTCGCAAATCGGTCGAGCCACGGGTGCAGTGCGGTTGTGGTGGCTACCGACCGCACGGATCTGCTCGCCGGACTGGACGCGATCGCGGCGCGCCGCACCTCGCCGACTGTGATCGGTGGCAGCGCGATCGCCGGGCGAACCGCATTCGTCTTTCCCGGCCAGGGTGCGCAGTTCGTCGGAATGGGTCAGGACCTGTACACCGAGTTCCCGGTTTTCGCAGCGGCATTCGATGCGGCGGCAGCCGTTCTCGACCTGGAGTCCGCCCAACCGCTGCGGGACGTCGTATGGGGACGTGACCGGGAGTTGCTCGACCGCACCGACTTTGCACAGGCGCACTGTTCGCGATCGGTGTCGCCTCGTACCGGCTTGTCGAATCCTGGGGTATAACACCGGAATTCGTCGCCGGACATTCGATCGGAGAAATTGCCGCCGCTCACGTCGCCGGCGTGTTGTCCCTCGCTGACGCCGCCCGCCTCGTGGCAGCACGTGGGAAATTGATGGCGGCGCTGCCCGGCGGCGGCGCGATGGTCGCCGTGCAGGCATCCGAGGCGCAGGTCAGGTCGGCGCTTGTCGCGGGTACCGAAATTGCCGCAGTGAACGGACCCACATCGGTAGTGGTTTCCGGCGCTGCCGATCCCGTCGCCGCTCTGGTCGATGTGCTCGAGCAGAGCGGCTACCGGTGCAGCCGCCTGCCGGTGTCGCACGCGTTCCATTCCGCGCTCGTCGAGCCGATGTTGGCCGAGTTCGCACAGGTTGCCGAAAGCATCTCCTACACAACACCATCGATCCCGATGATTTCCACCGTTGCGGCCGACCTCGACCTGGCGACAGCGGAGTACTGGGTTCGTCAGGTGCGTGAGCCGGTCGGATTCGCCGATGCGATCCGTTCGCTCGACGAGGCAGGAGTGGTCCGTTTCGTCGTACTCGGCCCGGACGGAGGCCTGACGAACCTGCTGCACGAGTCGATTTCGATCGACGATGTCTGCGCGGTCCCGCTGCTGCGTAAGGATCGCGGTGGTGTGGTTTCGACGATCACCGCGGCAGCAACCCTGGCTTTTAGTGGTATCGCGGTGACATGGCGTGCGATGCTCGGCGGAAAAGGCGCGACGTACGTGCCCCTGCCTCCGTATGCCTTTGCCCCCGTTCGGTACTGGGCGAGCGCAGGAGCCGCTGCCGTCGACGCAGCCGGATTGCGGGCGACTGGCCATCCGCTGGTGAATGCTATTGTCGCGAACCCGGATTCGGGTGGTGTCGTAGTTACCGGCGTGCTGTCCCCGATGGCGCAGCCGTGGCTGGCAGACCACCGGATCGGCAACAGCATCGTCGTTGCCGGAACGGTTTTCGTCGAACTTGCCGTCCGTGCCGGCGACGAGGTGGGTTGCCGTTCGATTCGCGAACTGTCGATCACCGCACCGATGCGACTCTCCGCTGACGGCGCTGCGGTCGTGCACGTGATTGTCGGTGGAGCAGACGAATCGGGTACGCGAACCGTGTCCATATACGCGCGGGACGAGACGGTATCCGCTGGTTCGAGCGTGGACGAATGGACCCTGCACGCGAGTGGCATGCTCTCGCCCGAAATTGATACGCCCGCTGTCGATCTTGCTGCCTGGCCTCCTCCCGGGTGCGACGCGGTCGAGCTCGGTGATCTCTACGGTCGCCTCGCGACGAGCGGCTATCACTACGGCAGCGCCTTCCGTGGTCTGACCGCGCTGTGGCGCCGTGGCGACGAACTGTTCGTCGAAGCTGCACTGCCGGATTCGACGGACGCAAGCGGTTTCGGGTTGCATCCCGCTCTGCTCGATTCGATTCTGCACGCACAGTTGGCGATGCGCTCCGCGGACGGTGTCCTCCTGCCGTTCGTGTGGGAAGGCGTGACGCTGCAAGCATCGGGTGCAACAGCGGTCCGTGCGCGGATCACGGTGACTGCGCCAGACACGATGGCATTGGTCGTTGTGGATTCGCAAGGCCGCCCGGTGCTTTCGGTTGCCGAAGTGACAGCGCGTGCGATCGCGGTCGACGACAACGAGTCCGACACCTCGTCGTTGCTCCGAGTCGAGTGGCAACCGGTGCACTGCCCGCCCGCGTCGGTGTCGTACGCCGAGTGGAGCGCGGTCGTCGACTCAGCCGTAGCAGTTGTGCCTGCCGATGTCGTTGTGGATGTGCGCACGGCCCACGCGCAGACCGATGTGGTTGCCAACGTGCACACGACGTCTCAGACGGTTGTGGCTGTGCTGCAGCGCTTTCTGCAGGATCCGAGGTTCGACGCGAGCACCCTCACCGTCCTCACCCGGGGTGGCGTAACGGTTCACGAGGACGACCCGGTCGACCTCGGTGCCGGCGCGGTCTGGGGATTGGTCCGATCCGTGCAGGCAGAGGAACCCGACCGGGTGAGGCTGGTCGATACCGACGGTGCCCATACCGACACGGCTGAGATCCTCGCTGCAACAGCAGAATCCACCGAACCACAACTTGCGTTGCGTGGAGCGGAGGTGTTCGTCCCGCGATTGGTACGCGGTGGGCCGACGCTGACAGCGCCGCTCGAGCTGTCGGCCGGAACAGTGTTGATCACGGGTGGTACAGGTGGGCTCGGGGCGATTCTCGCTCGACATCTGCTCCGCCGACATGGAGTTCGGCACCTGCTGCTTGTGAGCCGGCGTGGTGCGTCGACACCGGGGGTGGAGCGACTGCGGGCGGAACTGGTGGAACAGGGTGCCGCCGTGCGGGTTGTAGCCTGCGACGTTGCCGATCTCGGTGCAGTGCGTGAACTCGTAGCGTCGATCGACGCGGACGTTCCGCTCGTCGGTGTTGTGCATGCCGCGGGTGTCGTCGATGACGGCGTGCTCGGCACGCTCGATCCCGACCGACTGAGGAGAGTGCTGCGGCCCAAGGTCGACGGCGCGTGGCACCTTCACACCACCACAGCAGACCACGATCTGTCGATGTTCGCGTTGTTCTCCTCTGCCGCAGGGGTTGTCGGGTCACCTGCACAGGCGAACTACGCGGCGGCGAATGCATTTTTGGATGCGCTCGCGAGGCAGCGGCACGCGGCCGGTTCCGTCGCGACGTCGATCGCCTGGGGTCCGTGGAGGGCCGATGGCGGTATGACGGCCGTACTGAGCGACACCGACACTGCCAGGCTCGGTCGCGCCGGATTGACCCCGCTGCCGACCGAGGACGCGCTGACGCTCTTCGACGAGGCAATTCGTTCCCTGCGCCCGGACGTGGTTGCCGCGACAGTCGACTCGCGAACCTTGCGGCACGTGCCGGGCTGGGTACACCGATGTGGGGTGTCATTGCGCCGAAGCCGCGCCCGTCGGCGCACACTGTCGGACGATCGCATACTTTCGTCGATCGAATGGCGAATATCGCTCCACAAGAACAGCTTTCAGTGGTGCTCGACACTGTGCGCGCGGAGATAGCGGTGGCACTCGGGCACACTGCCCCGGACGCCATCGACCCGGACAGAAATTTCCAAGATCTCGGCTTCGACTCACTGCTGGCGCTGGAAGTTCGCAACCGTCTGAAAACGGCTACGGGACTGCCGCTTCCTGCAATCGCGGTCTTCGATTACCCGACGCCGACGGCGCTCGCCGTCTACCTGGTCGAACAGTCGAGCGGCGCATCGCGCGTGTCAGCTGAACCGGCGCGTATCGCCGAGTCGGCAGAGCATATTGCGATCGTGGGTGTGGGCTGTCGATACCCGGGTGGAGTTGGATCCCGAGACGATCTGTGGCAGTTGGTATCCGACGGTTTGGATGTCATCGGCGAGTTTCCCGACGACCGCGGATGGGACGACAATCTTTACGATCCGGATCCCGACGCGGAGGGTAAGTCATATACGAACTCCGGTGGGTTTCTCTACGACGCAGGCGATTTCGATGCGGCGTTCTTCGGCATCTCGCCGCGTGAAGCACTGGCAACCATCCCGCAGCAACGCATACTGCTCGAGGTGGCGTGGGAGGCGCTCGAAGACGCAGGGATCGATCCGGTGTCGTTGCGCGGTAGCGACACCGGTGTGTTCGCAGGCGTGATGTATCACGACTACGGATCGCATACACCCGGCGGTTCGCTGGTAACGGGTCGAGTTGCGTACTCGCTCGGGTTGTTGGGCCCGGCTGTTTCGGTGGATACGGCGTGTTCGTCGTCCTTGGTTGCAATGCATCAAGCTTCTGCGGCATTGCGATCGGGGGAGTGCAGCCTCGCGTTGGCCGGCGGTGTGACGGTGATGGGAACACCGACCGTCTTCGTCGACTTCAGTCGGCAGCGGGGTTTGGCGCCGGATGGTCGGTGTAAGTCGTTCTCGGACAGTGCTGATGGGGTTGGGTGGGGTGAGGGTGCGGGTTTGGTTGTGTTGGAGCGTCTTTCCGATGCGCGGTTGAAGGGTCATCGGGTGTTGGGGGTGGTGCGGGGTTCTGCGGTGAATCAGGATGGTGCGAGCAATGGGTTGACGGCGCCGAATGGTCCGTCGCAGGAGCGGGTGATTCGGTCGGCGTTGGCGTCGGCTGGGTTGTCTGGGGTGGATGTGGATGTGGTGGAGGGGCATGGGACGGGGACGGCGTTGGGGGATCCGATCGAGGCGCAGGCGTTGTTGGCGACGTATGGGCAGGGTCGGGGTGAGTGTGGTCCGGTGTGGTTGGGGTCGGTGAAGTCGAATATGGGTCATACGCAGGCGGCGGCGGGTGTGGCGGGTGTGATCAAGGTGGTGGAGGCGATGCGGCGGGGGGTGATGCCGGCGTCGTTGCATGTGGATTCGCAGTCGTCGCATGTGGATTGGTCGGTGGGTGCGGTGCGGTTGTTGGGTGAGGCGCGGGTGTGGGAATCGGCCGAAGGTCGGCCGCGGCGGGCGGGGGTGTCGTCGTTCGGGATCAGTGGGACGAATGCGCATGTGATTGTGGAGGAAGCGCCGAGCGTTGGTTCTGCTGTGGAGTCGTCACCCACTCCGACTCCTGTGGTGTCGGTGGTGCCGTGGGTGGTGTCGGGTCGGTCGGCGGATGCTGTTGTTGCACAGTCGCTTCGGCTGCGGCGGTGGCTGGACGTGCATCCTGACGTGTCTGCGGTGGATGTCGGAGTGTCGTTGGCGGGTAGGGCGCAGTTGCCGTGGCGGGCGGCGGTGGTCGGTCCGGCTGGGTTGGATGCTGTGGTTCCGGTGAAGGTTGTTGCGGGGAAGACGGTGTTCGTGTTGTCGGGGCAGGGTGCGCAGTCGTCGGGGATGGGTAGAGAGTTGTTCGAGGCGTTTCCGGTGTTCGCGGATGCAATCACACAGGTGTGTGATCCGGGGTGGTTGTTCGACAGTGGAACGGATCTGGATCGGACGGCAAACACCCAGCTCGCGTTGTTCGCGGTCGAGGTGGCTCTCTGTCGCCTTCTCGAGTCGTGGGGTGTGATTCCGGATGTGGTGGTGGGGCATTCGATCGGGGAGATCGCGGCGGCGCATGTGGCGGGGGTGTTGGATCTGGCGGATGCGGTGCGGTTGGTGACGGCGCGGGGTGCGTTGATGGCGGCGTTGCCGTCGGGTGGGGCGATGCTCGCGGTGGAAATCGCTGAGGCTGACATTGCGGATCTACCTACTGGGGTGTCGATTGCGGGGATCAACAGTCGTTCGTCGGTGACGGTGTCGGGTCCGGTGGCGGGGATCGAGGAACTGGAAGCGCGGTGGTCGGGTCGGCGCACGAAACGGCTCACGGTGAGTCATGCGTTCCATTCGGAGTTGATGGATCCGATGGTTGCGGAGTTCGCGGCGGTGGCACAGAATCTGACCTGGAACTTGCCTCGTATTGCGTTGGTGTCGACTGTGACCGGTCGCCTCGAAACGGAGTTGTTCGCCGATCCGGGGTATTGGGTGCGGCAGGTGCGGGAGCCGGTCCGCTTCGCTGACGGGATCAGTGCGGCGCAGGCGGTGGGTGGCTCGCGGTTCGTTGAGGTGGGTCCGGATGCGCAGTTGTCGGCGGTGATCGATGCCGATGCCGATGCCGATGCTGTGGTTGCGGTGCAGCGTCGTGGTCGTTCGCAGGTGCAGACGGTGGTGCGCACGGTGGCGGATGCGCATTGTTATGGCGTCGCGGTGGATTGGGCCAGGTTCTTTGCTGGGCAGGGTGCGCAGCGGGTGGATCTGCCGGGCTATCCCTTCCAGCACCAACGCTTTTGGCTCGCCGCTCCGCAGGCCGAGAGCACACTCGATCATCCGATCCTGGACAGCGACGTCTCGGTGGCGGGACGAGGCGAGCGAATCTTCGGCGGTCGCCTGTCCGTCGACACCCATCCGTGGATCGCCGACCATGTGTTGCTCGGTGTGATCGTCGTGCCGGGAACAGCGTTTGTCGAGATGGTTATGCGCGCCGGTGAGCAAATCGGGTGCGATTACGTCGACGAACTCACACTCGAAGTCCCGCTCACGTTCGACGCTGCAGAGGTTGTGCGGATCCAGGTGACAGTCGCTGCCGCCGACGACGTCGGTGCACGCTCGGTTGCGGTCTATTCACGTCCCGATGCGGCTGATGCGGCCGAAGCGGAATGGACACGTCACGCTTCCGGAACCATTGCGCCGACCGCAGACGCGGGACTGGAGACGTTTGCCGACCTCACCGGCGGGGTCTGGCCGCCGGTCGGAGCCGAGCCTGTGGGTGTCGACGAGATCTACGCCCAATTATCCTCGGCCGGTTTCGATTACGGCCCGACCTTCCGTGACATCAGGGCAGCATGGCGCGTCGATGATGCCCTGTATGTGGAGGCCTCGCTCGACGACGATCAACTCGGCGCGGCATACGGATTGCACCCGGGACTCTTCGATGCGGCCGTCCACGGTGGTGCGATGGTGTCGCTCGACGGCACTGGCAGTGGGCGAATGCTGTTCAGCTGGAACGGTGTCCGCCGATTCAAGACCGGTGTCACGGCGCTACGTGTGCGTGTCGGTGTCGGCGGCGACTCGGCATGGACGATCGCAGCGGTGGACCCCTTCGGCGCTCCCGTCGTCGCGATCGACAAGTTGGTATACCGTCCGGTCGAGCTGGCACAGCTGACCGACCACCACTCGATTCGCAACGACGGACTTTATGAATTGAACTGGGTGCCAGTGCAGTTGGACGACCAGACCACCCAAGAACCCCATACGCAGACACTGCGCATCGACGGTGCCGGCGACCTTGCGTCGGTGCTGGCGGAACTGCAGAAATTCCTCGCCGAACCCTCCGACGATTCACGCATGGTCGTGTTGACGACCGAATCGATTGCGGGTGTGTGGGGTTTGGTCCGCTCGGCGCAATCGGAGCATCCGGGCCGGTTCGTGCTTGTGGATACCGACGATCCGGACGGCACCGACTTTGCTGCGATCTTGGCGTCGCCACATTCGCAGGTGCGTTGCCGTGCAGGCGTTGTCGAGGTACCCCGATTGGTCCGCCTCGCGGTCGAAACGCGCGCGCCGATGGAATGGGCTGGGACCGTGTTGATCACCGGCGGCACCGGTGGGTTGGGTGGGGCGTTGGCGCGGCACCTCGTCGTGACGCACGGAATACGGCGCTTGGTATTGGTGAGCCGTCGTGGTCGAGCAGCGCAGGGGGCGAACGAGCTGATCGCGGAACTCACCGAGTTGGGTTGTGCAGTAACGGTATCGGCGTGCGATGTCACCGATCGACCCGCGCTGGAATCGGTCGTGGCGGCGATACCGACCGAACAACCACTTTCTGTGGTGATCCACGCGGCCGGGGTCCTCGACGACGCCACGATCGAGTCGATGACACCTACGCAACTGGATCGGGTGTGGGCACCGAAGGTAGACGGTGCGCTGGCGCTGGACGAGTTGACACGAAGTCTGAATCTGTCGGCCTTTGTTGTGTTCTCGTCGATTGCGGGGCTGCTTGGTACTGCGGGACAAGGCAATTACGCTGCGGCGAACGCCGCACTCGATGCACTGGCACGCGATCGACGAGCTGCCGGTTATCCGGCGACGTCGTTGGCTTGGGGCCCTGGAGCATCGATGGGACGACCGACGGCGGAATGTCCGCGAAACTCGCCGCGACCGACCTCGCCCGTTGGCAACGGCTCGGTCTGGTCCCGCTCACGCGCGACGCGGGCCTCGAACTGTTCGATGCCGCGCTGTCGACAGACAAGGCCGTGTTGGCAGCGCTGCGGACCGACCCGCAGGCACGTCGGGCCGGGCAAGAACACGAACTGCTCGGTGGACTGGCACCTCGATCCGCCCCACACCATTCCGGAGTCTCGGCGCAGTTGGCAGTAATGGACGGCGCGGACCGTGCGAAGGCAGTCCTGGACCTGGTGCGCGAACATGTTGCGGTGGTTGCGAACACCCAACTTGTCGATCCGGCAACGACGTTCGCCGACCTGGGCCTCGATTCGCTTGCCGCGGTCGAATTGCGTAACCGGCTGGCACGCGCGACCGGTTTCAGACTGCCGTCGACCCTCGTCTTCGACTACCCGACGCCGCGTGCGGTCGCGGATTTCGTGACGTCGGCACTGGGTACCCGGTCGGCTCCGTCGTCGCTCGAACGGATCAGCGGTGCGCTGCGCCAGATAGAAACTCTGCTGACATCGCTGACCGACGAGGACGATCGAGAGTCGGCACGCGCTACGTTGAGTCGCTTCGAGGCAGAGATGCGGGCGCAGCTCGGATCGAAACAAGACGAGGCGACGGCGCTCGACTCGGTGACAGACGACGAACTGTTCGACCTGGTGGACGAGGAATTCGGATCGTTCTGATCAGCCGACGTCGGCCCGGGTGTCGACCGTGTCCGCTGGAGTGCGTTCTGGAATCCGCCACGCGTCGAGGCTGCGACCACCGGAGCGTCGAAGAGCCGAGAACACGCGCCGATCCAGCAGGGTCCGCGCGGACGCGCTTCGGGCAATGACCGGCCAGAATCGTTGCGCGACATAGGGATCTGCCGCAACGGTCGCGAGCAACTTTCGCACAGGTGGCGGTGGTGCGGCCTGGCGGCTGTTCCGGTTGAACATCGCCTGCTGCGGCAGCAACTGCCTGCGATGCTTGCGCTGGTAGCGCTTCAAGCCGGCATCGATCGCCTGTGGATCGCCCTCGGCCAGGGCGTCGGAGATGGCGTCGGCGAGCCACTCGGCACCTTCGAGCGCCCAACCGCACCCGACACCGCGCAGCGGATCGGCCGCAAGCGCCGCATCACCGACGAGCGCTAAACCTGGGCGAACAACCCGGAACCGCGTCATATTCGGTCGGTCTTTCGTTCCGACGATGTCGGAAACACGATGTGCCTGAGACAGATCCGGTGCATCGGGAAGCTCGGCGAAGCGTCGCCGAAGGTAGTCTTCGCCGCCTTCGAGCAGTTCCGGTACCCGTGACTTGTCGATCAACATCGAGACGAGGGTGACGCCGTCGTCCGAGCCGATCAGGCCGAGTGCATCGGGTGGCATCAACCAAACCCGGAAGTTGCCTTCGGGAATCGGCACGTTGCGGAAGTACGCGAAATAACTGGCGCGGCGGTTCGGTGACAGCTTCGCAGGTAGCGCTGCGGCGTCGGCGATTCGCGAGTTGGCGCCGTCGGCGCCGACAACCAGCCGTGCGCGCAACGTGTGCTCGGCGCCGTCGATGCGTGTCACCACACCGTCGATTCGGCCGTTGCCGTCGCGGTGGAGATCGAGCACCTTCGCGCCGAGCAACATGTCGACGCCAGGCGTCGCGGTGGCCATCTCACGAATCACGGGGTCGAGCACCGACCGCCGAAGGATGTAGCCGTGGCGGTCCATTTCGCCTGCGTCGCGTTCGTGCGCCCAGCCGACGGGCGTCCAGAAGGAGGCGTGCATCTTGACTCCGCCGGCTGCCTCGATTGCGGTGTCGAGCTCGAGGCGCTGCAACGTCGGCAGCGCCGTCGGTTGGATGAGGTGGGTACACACACGCTTGTAGAAGTCGGGATTGCGATGCGCTTCCAGCACGCCGACACGAAAACCTTTGCGACCGAGATTGATTGCCGTTGCGCAGCCCGCCAGGCTGCCACCGGCGACCAGCACGTCGTACTCGTCGTTCACGATGGGGTCCTCTCGGTCCGATTCGCCGCGTCCTGCCGGGCCAATTCTCCCACCGTAGCGTCGAGTCGGTCCAGACGGTGACGAGATTTCCAATCCCGTGATGCCGACTCGGCGTAGCATCGCCCAAGCGCAGTCTCGTGCCGGAGCA
This sequence comes from Antrihabitans spumae, assembly GCF_043944905.1. Taxonomy (NCBI): domain Bacteria; kingdom Bacillati; phylum Actinomycetota; class Actinomycetes; order Mycobacteriales; family Nocardiaceae; genus Antrihabitans; species Antrihabitans spumae. Next base: position 73,517 of record NZ_JBIMSN010000138.1, on the reverse strand, counting down.
AGCTGGGCCAAGGAGAGGACACATTCGTCATGGCGGTTACGGTCACAATTCCGACGGTGCTTCGTCGCCACACCGGCGGGGTGAAGCTGGTCGAGGCGTCCGGATCCACGGTAGCTGCGGTGCTTGCCGACCTCGAGTCCCGGTACGCCAGCCTCGAAGGCCGGATCGCGTCCGACGGCAAGCTGCACCGGTTCGTCAACGTCTACGTCGACGACAACGACGTTCGCAACGAGCAAGGCTTGGACACCGAGGTGAAGGAAGGCTCGGCGATCACCATCCTGTCGGCGATGGCGGGCGGCGCCTGAGTCAGGCCGTCGCCGCGATCACGTCGACGGCAAGCATCAGGCCGAGTGCTGTCGCCATCACCAGCGACGTGATCAGGAACGTGCGCCGCACGGCCGGCATTTCTGCGGGCAGCGCGAAGATTCGACGCGGCCACACCCACCACGACTGGTAGGCGAAGGCGCTGCACGCGACGACGTACAGCGCCAGCTTGACGCACATCAAGACGACCCACGTATCGCTCGGACCGGGGTCAGCGGTGGCACGGCTGATCGCGAGACCGGTCCCGGACACACCGATCAGGAAAGCCAGTCGCAGGATCCGTCTGCGGGAGCCGCTCGCCATCAACTGACCGACGTCTTCGTAGGATTCCGGATCGGCCACCCGTAGCTGGAACTGCTGTACGACGACGATCGAATAGACCATCGCACCGAACCATGCGGCGAGCACGACGGTCTGAAAAACGGCGAAGGTATTCGTCAGGGCCATTGGGCACCTTTCACGGATAATCCGAAACAGTTGTCCTGCGGTCTGGGGAGGTGCTCGTAACCGCTCGCCCGCCGTACTCGGCGGTGTCGGGCGCTCGTGCTGTTCTTCGATCGTCGGCCAAACCTATGTGGGCATCGAGCCGAGTCGAGTAAGCACCTCGCCGTTGAGCCTGTAGGCCGTCCACTCGTCCTGCGGGCGGGCGCCGAGTGCTTCGTAGAACGCGATCGACGGCGCATTCCAGTCGAGAACCGCCCAGCTGAGCCTGCTGTAGCCCTGCTCGGTGCATTCGCGCGCCAGCGCGGCCAGCAGTGCCTTGCCGTGCCCGGCGCCCCGCTGCTGTGGGGTGACGTAGAGGTCCTCGAGGTAGATGCCGTGTACCCCGTCCCACGTCGAGAAATTGAGAAACCAGACAGCCGTTCCGACGATGGTTTCGTCGACTTCGACGACGTGTGCGAACAGCGCAGGAGAAGGACCGAACAACGCGACGTCGAGTTGCTCGACGGTCAGGGTGCACTCGTGGCGCGCCTTCTCGTACTCGGCCAACTCGTAGACGAGTTCGGCGATCGCGGGTACGTCGTCGCGGGTGGCGCGGCGGATCATGCAACTCCCTGTGTTACTCCTCGTGGAAACACGTTGTGAAGGTAGATCTGCTGGCAGCCGTGCTCGTATCCGAGGACCGAATGGGATGCGGCCGCCATCCCGAATCGGCGACCTTCCGACACGGGCAATTGGGTCCAGCGCGCGATCAGGGCGCGGGTGAAGTGGCCGTGTCCGAACAGCAGCACATCTCGTTCCTCGAGTTGCGGCGTCACGACGGACAGCACGGTATCGGCCCGGCTTTGCACCGACTCGGCGGACTCGCCGCCGGGACAGGGGTGGGTCCACACGGTCCAATGCGGAACGGTCTCGCGGATCTCGGGGGTGGTGAGGCCTTCGTAGTCGCCGTAGTCCCACTCGACGAGGTCGTCCCACACTCGATCGACGGTCACTCCCGCCAACTCTGCTGTGCGAAGAGCTCGCGTTCGCGGACTGGAAAGCACAAGCGGGTTGTCCAACTCGAGCAGTGCCAGCTCGGCACCGGCAGCACGGGCCTGAGCCTCGCCGAGGTCGGTGAGCGGGAGGTCGGTCTGTCCGGTGTGTTTACCGGATCTCGACCATTCGGTTTCGCCGTGACGCATCACTATCAGGCGGCCGATCGGGGCAATCATGGTCCAATCATGCCTCGCGCTGGACCGCATTCGGGCGGGTATCAGGTGTCGCGCGTTCCAATGCGACCACGACGGGGTATACCTCTACCGACGCGGCTCGTGGCGAGGGTGTCCAAACGTGGCCGTGCCGACGCTGATAGTGCTCGCAGAGTGCTAGCTACCAGCAAATAGTCGCCGGATTCATGAAACTACGGAAGGATCGGTGCGGTGACTACGGTTCTCGCGGTGGCGAATCAAAAGGGTGGGGTAGCCAAGACGACGACGGTGGCCTCACTGGGTGCAGCGCTCGCGGCCCGTGACCAGCGAGTCCTCGTGGTTGATCTTGATCCCCAAGGGTGTCTTACGTTTTCGCTCGGGCACAATCCCGATCGACTGGAGGCCTCGATCTACGACGTGCTCACCGACGGTGTGCACGCGAAAGAAGTTTTGCTCGACACGGTCGACGGTGTTTCGCTGCTTCCTGCGACCATCGATCTCGCGGGCGCTGATGCTGTGCTGTTGATGAAGCCAGGTCGCGAATTTGCGCTCAAGCGGGCGCTTGCTCCGCTGCGCGACGAGTTCGATGTGATCATCATCGATTGTCCGCCATCGCTCGGCATCATGACGCTGAACGGTCTGACTGCCGCTGATTCGGTATTGATTCCACTGCAGTGCGAGACCCTCGCCCACCGCGGCGTCGGCCAACTGCTTCGGACCGTGTCCGAGGTCAAAGAGATCACGAATCCGAATCTGGAACTGCTCGGCGCGTTGCCGACCCTCTACGACTCACGGACGACGCACGCTCGCGACGTGTTGGCGGACGTGTCGGATCGCTACGGCCTTCCGGTGCTTGCGCCCGCCATTCCGCGTACGGTGCGTTTCGCCGAAGCATCGGCGTCAGGTGCGTCGGTTATGGCAGGCAAACGCAGCAAGGGCGCCGACGCGTACCGCGAACTGGCCGGGTCGCTGTGCGACTACTGGTGGGGTGGCAAGGATCTGCAGACGTTCGCCTGAGTGAACCGGTGGTTCGACACGGTCAACCGAGCGCGACGAGCTGGCTTCCCCGCTGTTCGAAGACGTAGTTGCCGAGCACCGCTGTCGTGATGGGTCCTGACGCGGAATCGTTGCGTGCAAAGGTGATTCGCGATTGCTGCTGCCCGGTGATCGGATCGACGACGGCTATACCGTCGGCGACGGGAATCAACGTTCGACCCGCCATAGCACCACCCGGGCCGAGTGCACCGTCGAACGTCCAGAGCGGTGCCAGATCCGTCGAACTCAGCGCGACGACCTGCGAACCCGTCCAGATGTTGTACCCCGTGCCGACTTTCGATACTTTCGCGTCGGGGGAGAGCAACGCTGGAAGGGGGTACTGCGCAATAGCTTTCGCGTTGCCGTCGAACACGCCGATCCGCGGTTTCGAGGCTCCGCCGTCGCCGGGCAGGTAGAGAGCGGTCTTGTCTCCTGCCGTTGCAAGGATCCGCACGCCGCTGGTGCCGGGCGAAAGTTCCTCCAGCACAACCGAACCTGATTCCTCAGGCTTCTGTGCATCTTTCGGAGCGGGGTTCTGAACGGTCAGCCGGTCGGTTGGCTCTCCGGGACAGCGTTCCAGCACAGCAAGTTTGGATGAACTCGACGCCGCGGAGTCGATCGTGCATCCCGACCGCGGTTGGCTGTTCGGGTTGACGGGTGCGTCGATCCTGCCGTATTCGACGGTGCGGACCAGGTCGGATCGCCACAACTCGATCCTCGTCGCTCCCTGCGAACGCACGTACGTTCCGTCGAAGCCGAGGGTCACAGCATCGTCGGCGTCACTCGTTCTGTTGCCCTGCCGCAGACCGTCGGAGCCGCGCAGCGCAGTCACCTGACTGCAGCCTCGCCGGTCTCGATAGACGGCAACGACGTCGCCCCACGCACTGATGACATCGCACAGTGGCATGTTCCGCTGGTAGCGCCAGATTTCGTCGCCCGTAGCCGGATCACGACCGATCACGGCGTCGCCGTCCGCGGTGACGACCGCACCCTCTGCAACGAGAGGGAGATCGGTGACACCGCTGTCCGCGCGCCACCGCTCGCCGAGGTTCTCGGGAACGGATAGTGCGGTTTCCGGCTGGACGGCCGGAAATTCGGCGGTGATGGAGGTGGTGCCGCGAGCATCGCTGCGCAACCAGACGACGGTTGCTGCAACGATGACGAACACCACGATCAGGGCAGCCGCGATCAGGTCGCCGCGGCTGCGTCGCTCAGGTGCAAGCACGGGTGGAGGTTACTCCGCGCCTGCCGAAACGGCGTCGGCTGCCTGCGTGCTCGAGCCTGTGTCGGACGGACGCCGACGCCTGCGGCGGCGCCTTGCAGGAGCGTCGGAGGTCGACTCGGTGGCAGTCTCGGCGGTGGCCGCTGTTGCCTGCTCGGAATTCGGCTGCGCCGAGGCTTCCTTGCTCGATCCGGATTGCTCGACGTCACCTGTGATCGGAGTTCCCGACCTGGTACGACGACGATTTCGCTTACGACGTTCGCCTGCGGGCTTCTCGGCCGCCGGCGCGTTGTCGTCGCGAGTGCGCGCCTCGCGTGCCGGTTCGGCGGCCGGCCGCGCCTTGCGGATCGTGCCCTTCGCCTCGGTCGGGATGTCGAGTTCGGCGAAGAAGTGCGGTGAACTCGAGTAGGTTTCGACCGGCTCCGGCTTGTCCAAACCGAGCGCCTTGTCGATCAGCTGCCAGCGTGGCATGTCGTCCCAGTCGACCAGCGTCACGGCGATACCGGTGCGTCCGGCGCGTCCGGTCCGGCCGATCCGGTGGACGTAGGTCTTCTCGTCCTCGGGGCACTGGTAGTTGATGACGTGCGTGACGTCGTCGATGTCGATGCCGCGCGCGGCCACATCGGTCGCGACCAGCACGTCGATCTTGCCCTTGCGGAATGCGTTGAGCGCCTTTTCGCGTGCCACCTGACCGAGGTCACCGTGGACGGCGCCGACTTCGAACCCACGCTCGGCGAGGTCGTCGGACACCTTCTGCGCTGTGCGTTTGGTGCGCGTGAAGATCATGGTGGCGCCGCGGCCGCGAGCCTGCAGCACGCGAGCGATCATTTCGGCCTTGTCCAACGCATGTGCTCGGTAGATGACCTGCGTCGTGCTCTCGTGCACAGAGGACGAATGCGCCTCTTCCGCACGGATATGCGTCGGCCGGTTGAGGAACGTGCGGGCCAGGGTGATGATCGGGCCCGGCATGGTGGCCGAGAACAGCATGGTCTGGCGCTGGTCGGGGACCATGCTCATCAGCCGCTCGATGTCGGGCAGGAAGCCGAGGTCGAGCATCTCGTCGGCCTCGTCCAGGACGAGCACTGCGATCTTGCCGAGGATCAGATGTCCCTGATTCGCGAGATCGAGCAGGCGCCCCGGCGTACCGACGACAACGTCGACGCCGTTGCGAAGCGCGTCGATCTGCGTCTCGTACGGACGGCCGCCGCAGATGGCGAGCACCTTCAGTTTGCGGTCGTTGGCTTGCAGATGCTTGCCGGCGTTTTCGAGGTCCTTGGTGACCTGAATGCAGAGTTCACGGGTCGGCACGATGATCAGTGCGCGAGGTGTTCCGTCGAGCACGGCCGTTCCGGTGTCCGCAGTCGCGATGCGATGAAGCAGCGGGACGCCGAAGCCGAACGTTTTGCCCATGCCCGTTCGAGCCTGGCCGATGAGGTCTTCACCGCTCAGTGCGAGCGGGAGGGTGAGTTCCTGGATTGCGAAGGTTCGGTCGATGCCGATCTCAGCGAGGGCGCGAACGATTTCGTCGCGAACGCCCAGCTCAGCGAAGGTTGGGGGAGTGTGTGAATCGTCGATGGTTGCGTCGATCAACGTCTCGGCTACGCCGGGTTCGTCGTCGATGGTGATCTTGCTCAGGGGTCTGGCCTTCCTCGTTCAGCACGCGCGCACGAGGTGTGGGGCCGGGCCGAGTTGTCAGCCGGTGTCTGTATTCGGTAACAGACTGCCATCGAATCCGGTGTGATTTCGCTGCCGGCCTCAGCGCAGAATGTGGAGAAATTCGGCGAAGCTCGGTTGCGACGCGGATCAGGTGCGCGCACATTATCTGTGGGAATCCGCGGTGAAGATTCGGGTTGCAGCGTCGATTGGTCGGTGTTCTCGAAGACCCTCGAAACCTACGACTGCTGCGGTAACTATCGGATGCCCAACCCAATGGTAACTTGTCCAGTCCAAATGCTGGAATCGAACGAGCGAGCGTCGCGCGAATAGGCTGCGCACGCCAGCCGCAGCGGAACCGCGCAACGGCTACGCTTGGCACCTATGGGAGCCAATTCGTCCGCGTCAGTGACCCCGCAAATCGCACCGGATCAGCCGGGGATCTCGGATCTGTTCGCCGTCCTGGCCTACGGCGAAATATCTGCCTTCTACCGCCTCGTCGAAGAGGCGCAGCTGTCTCCGAGCCTGCGCGGCAAGGTCGCGGTCGCGAAGATGGCCGCCTCCGAGATGAATCACTTCACGACACTGGAACGCGCTCTGTCGGAACGCGACGTCGACGTTTTCGATGCGATGGCGCCCTATGTTCGGGCGCTCGACGCCTACCACGCCTCGACGAACCCGTCGACCTGGTTGGAATCGATGGTCAAGTTCTACGTCGGCGACGGAATCGCCGCAGACTTCTATCGTGAAATCGCGGGAGCATTGCCGCCGGAAATCGCCGATGTCGTCCGCGACGTACTGGCCGAGACCGGGCATTCGGAGTTCGTCGTCGACGAGGTTCGAAGTGCTGTCGCCGCAAACCGCCAGGAGAAGGACAGGCTGACGCTGTGGGGACGCCGACTGCTCGGTGAGGCAATCACTCAGGCGCAATTCGTCATGGCTCAGCGCGAAGAGCTCGCCGATCTCTTGATCACCGCGACGGGGACCTTGAACGGCATCGTCGCGCTGTTCGACCGCATGCAGGAAAGCCATTCGCAACGGATGCAGGTCCTCGGCCTCATGTAGTTGGCGGCCGCCTGTCCCGTGCAGTGCCCGCATCGCTGTTCGCTGACAGCACAGCTGCGCCGCGTTCGGTGACTGCTCGGCTGCACTAGCCTGACCAGTGACAAGTGATTTCGAAACGTTCGGAGGTTGGCCGTGGAGGTCAAGATCGGTATCTCGGATAGCCCGCGCGAGCTGGTTATCGCCAGCGAACAGACGCCGGCTGAGGTCGAGGCTGTGGTGACCGAGGCGCTCGCGGGTGGCAACAGCGGCGTCGTCGCACTGACCGACGAAAAGGGACGCAAGTACCTCGTCCAGGCCGCGAAGATCGCCTACGTGGAACTTGGACCGACCGTCGGTGCTCGGGTCGGATTCACGTCTCGCTAGTGAAGTTCGCTTCAGCCGTGTTGCAGCGGCACGTGCGATAGGCCGCCCCACGCGAGGGCGACCGTCGTCTCGACTGCATCTTCCTTGGGGATCGGGCGATCGGCGTCGAGCCAGTACCGAGCAGTCACCTGGCTTGCGCCGACCAGCCCGACCGCAAGAATGCGAGCGCGGTAGGGGTCCAACCCCGAATCATGGCTGACCAGATCGAAGACCGCGTCGACACAAGCCTCGGTTGCTTCCTCGACGCGACGCTGGACCTGCGGCTCACCCATCAGGTCGGATTCGTAGATCAGGCGAAAGCCCTGCTGTTCGTGGTCGACGAATTCGTAGAACGCTGCCACAGCGGCGCGGACGCGCTGCCGGTTGTCCGTCGTCGAACGCAGTGCCTGCCGAACCCCTGAGATCAGACTGTCGACATAACTCTGCAGCACGGCGCAATAGAGGTCGAGTTTGCTCGGGAAGTGTTGGTACAGAACCGGTTTGCTGACGCCGGCACATTCGGAAATCTCGTCCATGCCGGACGCGTGATAACCGCGCGTCACGAAGACCTCGCTCGCCGCAGCGAGCAACTGCTGGCGGCGCTCGATCTTGGGCAACCTGCTACCGCGTTTGGCCGGCGCACGACCCATCGACGACATCGGGTCGGCGATTTCGGTCATTTCGGTTCCCATCGTTTCGGACGTCTTGATTCTGGTCTGAATCGTCACGTGTGCAGTCTGTTTTGCTTGGGCACGGTTGTGTGCGCGCCTGATCTTGCAGGATACCGCGAAGTGGACGCGAAACATTCAGGGCTGTTTCGTCGGACAGAACTCGGCAACCGCAAGGGAGCGATGTCGGCGCACATTTTCACGGTGTGCGAACCCGGCGGGGCAATTCGCACCGCGACGGGACTGTGACATTCTGAAACAGTGACCGAGCAAGGCGGACCGCGGCTGCGTGGCTCCATGCCCAGTGGAGCCCGTTCTCCGTCCCCTTTCGAGGCGAAAGGCGGCGGCTACGGGCCTGCGCGGTCGCATCAACCGCTTCGCGCGCAATGGGATCCGACGACACGCGACGAAGGTCGCGCCCGTCAGCCACGACCGGAACGTCGAACCAAAAGGCAGAGTCGGATCGGGCGATTCGCAGCCAATTACGGCTGGCGCGCATATGCAATTCCAATTCTTCTCGCGGTGACCGCCTTCGTCGTCGTCGATGCTGTTCGGAGCGTGGATACCGCCTTAGCGGCAGACCCGGACCGCAATCCGGGTTTCGGCGAGCTGTCTCATGATTCCGACGGAACCGGCGTCGTCGGTGTGCCGCCGCGAGGAGACGGTTCGTTCGACCAGAATGTTCCGACCGGCGTTCTTCCACCCGGCGGTAACTTTTCGCCACAGGGAGCGGGCGAATGGCACGTCGTCGCAGGCACGACGCCTCAGATCGGCGCGGGGACGGAGCGGGTGTTCACCTACACGGTCGAGGTCGAGAACGGGGTGGACACCGCGAGTTACGGCGGTGATCAATCGTTCGCCGTCATGGTCGATCAGACCCTCGCCAATCCGAAGAGCTGGACTCAGGACCCACGTTTCGGATTTCGTCGGATCGACCAGGGAGAGCCCGACTTTCGGGTGTCGCTGACTTCGACGATGACGACACGCGACGTCTGTGGTTACGACATTCCGCTCGATACGTCGTGCAACAACCTCAACACCGACCGCGTTGTTCTCAACGAGGCCCGCTGGGTGCGGGGTGCGGTGTCCTACCAGGGCGACGTCGGCTCCTACCGCCAATATTTGATCAACCACGAGGTCGGTCATGCCATCGGCTACGAACAGCATCAGCCGTGCGAAACCGACGGTGGCTTGGCGCCGGTGATGATGCAACAGTCGTTCGGAACCGCCAACAACGACATCGCCACGCTCGACCCCGAAGGTGTAGTCCCGATGGACGGCAAGGTGTGTCGATTCAATCCCTGGCCCTACCCACGCGGCTGACGCGTTTTCGAGAGGGATGATGTTCGCGGGGGATGATTGCGAGCGACGGTGGTGTTGTAGCCGTTGAACTGTTTCGGATGTGAGGAGTGGACGTGGCGTCATTGCCCCCGCTGGTCGAGCCGGCCGCGGAACTGACCAGAGACGAAGTCGCGCGGTACAGCAGGCATCTGATCATTCCCGACCTCGGTGTCGACGGACAGAAGCGCCTCAAGAACGCGAAGGTGCTGGTCATCGGCGCGGGCGGGCTCGGATCGCCTGCACTGCTCTATCTGGCGGCAGCCGGTGTCGGCACGATCGGAATCGTCGAGTTCGACGAAGTCGATTCGTCCAACCTGCAGCGGCAGATCATCCACGGCGAGTCCGACATCGGTCGGCCGAAGGGGGAGAGTGCCCGCGACTCGATTCGTGAAGCGAACTCCTATGTGAACGTCCAGCTGCATCAGCTGCGGTTGGAGCCCGAGAACGCGATCGAGCTGTTCAAGCAGTACGACCTCATCCTCGACGGCACCGACAACTTCGCGACGCGCTATCTGGTGAACGACGCCGCCGTGCTCGCAGGCAAGCCGTACGTCTGGGGTTCGATCTACCGCTTCGAGGGTCAGGTGTCGGTCTTCTGGGAGGACGCACCGGACGGCTTGGGCCTGAACTACCGCGACCTCTATCCCGAAGCGCCGCCGCCGGGAATGGTGCCGTCGTGCGCCGAAGGTGGCGTGCTCGGCGTGCTCTGCGCGTCGATCGGATCGGTCATGGTCACCGAGGCGATCAAGCTGATCACCGGGATCGGGGATTCGCTACTCGGTCGGCTGATGGTCTACGACGCGCTCGACATGAACTATCGGACGATCAAGTTGCGCCGCGACCCCGCACGTACGCCGATCACGGAACTGATCGACTACGAGGCCTTCTGCGGCGTCGTGTCCGACGAAGGTCAGGCGGCTGCTGTCGGCTCGACCATCACAGCGCAGGAACTGCACGACATGCTCGAAGCGGGCAAGGACCTGGCGATCATCGACGTCCGCGAACCGGTCGAGTGGGACATCGTGCACCTTCCGGGTGCGACCTTGATCCCGAAGGATCGGATTCTGTCGGGCGATGCGCTCGCCGAACTGCCACAGAACAAGCCGATCGTGTTGCACTGCAAGACCGGAATTCGTTCTGCCGAAGCACTTGCCGCGCTGAAGGCGGCTGGTTTCTCCGACGCGACGCACCTGCAGGGCGGCGTCATTGCGTGGGCCCGCCAGGTCGATACCAGCCTGCCGGTCTACTGATGCCGCTCCGCGGCTCGTGAGTCCTTTCGGCGGTCCCGCACGCCGAAAAGACGCACGATCGCGCAGCGCCTCCCCGGTGCTGCGGGTTTGCGGCGGTAACCTGCGGTCGTGAGCACACCAGAACCCCCTGAACACGTGCGCTCGACCTTCGGTCTGCGCGAGGTGACTCCGGTAGCACTCGGCCCCGACTGGGACGGTGGCTGGCGCTGCGGTGACGTCGTGCTGTCTCCGGTCGCCGACCATGCGCGCGCCGCGTGGTCAGCCAAGGTGCGGGAGACGTTGACGGTCGAAGGCGTGCGTTTGGCGCGACCTGTTCGGGGTACCGACGGTCGGTACGTCGTTTCCGGCTGGCGTGCCGACACGTTCATCGAGGGCGCTCCAGAGCCACGCCACGACGAGGTCGTCTCGGTCGGGCTGCGGTTGCACGCCGCGACGGCGACGTTGGAGCGTCCGCGGTTTCTCGCACAGCCACCGGTGGCGCCGTGGGTCGACGTCGATGTATTCGTTGCTGCCGACCGCGCAGCGTGGGAAACCGTGCCGTTGCGCAGCATTCGTGGAGCGGGTCCGCCGCAGTCCACATCGCCCGACGGGCAACGCAGTATCGAGTTGATCGGGCAGCTGGCCAGTCTGCGGAAGCCTGTCGAAACACCGTCGCAGCTCGTGCACGGCGATCTGTTCGGCACTGTCCTGTTCGCGGGCAACGCGGCACCGGGTTTGGCCGACATCACGCCCTACTGGCGACCCGCACCCTGGGCAGCCGGGGTCGCGGTCGTCGACGCCATCTCGTGGGGCGGTGCCGACGACGGACTGCTCGCCCGCTGGGACGACCTACCGGAGTGGCCGCAGATGTTGTTGCGTGCCTTGGTATTCCGTCTCGCGGTCCATGCGTTGCATCCACGCTCGACGGCTGAGGCGTTTCCTGGCCTGGCCCGGACTGCGGAGCTGGTCAGGATGATGCTCTAACCGGCTGGCACGGACAGCTTTCCTGCCAGCCGCTGCAGATAGGCCACAACTTCTTCCTCCGATCGGTCCGGCATGCCGTACACCACATCCGTGACGCCGATCTGGGACCAGTGCGCGAGTTTCGCCGGGTCTGGTTTGCCGTCCAGGATGACGATACGAGGTGAGCCGCTGCGGCCGGCGTCGAACCACATCTGCTGAAGGCGAAGGACGCGATCGCTGATGTCCTCCTCGCGTGGTGTGCTGATCCAGCCGTCCGCGGACCGGATGATCCAGTTGAAGTTCTTGTCCGTTCCCGCTGCGCCGACCAGTACCGGAATCTTCGAGCGGGCGGGTTTCGGCCATGCCCAGCTCGGTCCGAACTTCACGAACTCGCCGTCGAAACTTGCCTCGTCCTGTGACCAGAGTGCGTGCATCGCTTCCAGATATTCGCGAAGGGCCGTTCGGCGTCGGCCCGCAGGCACGCCGTGGTCTGCGAGTTCGTCTGTGTTCCAGCCGAATCCAACGCCGAGTGTGACGCGACCGCCGGACAGATGGTCGAGCGAGGCGATCGTCTTGGCAAGGGTGATCGGGTCATGCTGGACGGGCAGCGCGACGGCGGTCGCCAGTTCGATGCGCTCGGTCACGGCAGCGGCCATCGCGAGTGAGACCCACGGATCGAGTGTGCGCATGTAGCGATCGTCGGGCAGGCTCGCGTCGCCTGTCAGTGGGTGCGCAGCGGTTCGCTTCACCGGGATATGGGTGTGCTCGGGGACGAAGAAAGATTCGAATCCGTTGGCCTCGACCGCGCGAGCGGCTGCTGCAGGTGTGATCCCACGGTCGCTGGTGAACAACACGATTCCGAATTTCATAACCGCACTCCTCCGGTCGGGCAGTGCGCTCAGTGTAGAACACGTTCTAGTTGTTGGGGTTGGGGAGTTACGACGAGTGGATGGCGTCGCTTTAATTGACTGGTCACTTTAATATTGCCGAATGCGAACCGTCGATCCAGAAGCGAACGAGTCACGTCGTCGCGCAATCCTCGACGCAGCGGCACGGTGCTTCGCAGCGGCAGGGTTTCGGGCCACGCGTACTGCCGAGATCTGTGCAGCGGCGGGTATGAGCGCGGGCAACATGTTTCACTACTTTCCGACCAAACATGCCGTCCTGTGTGCGCTCGTCGAGCGCGAAGGCGAGCAGGCCGACGTGTGGCTCGAGGAGTTGCGCAGCGCCGCCGACCCCTTCCTCGCGCTGACGGCGTTTCTCGCGACCATCTGCGAACTTGCCGCCGATCCGATGGTCGCGGGGTTGGCGCTCGAATCGTCCGCAATCGCACACCGGGACGAGGTCGTCGCGGAGTTGTTGCGTGCGAACGACGCTGCGCTGCGAGACGGCGTCGCAGATCTGGTTGCACGAGCGCGCGATGCTGGGCAGATCAGCGCGCCGATGTCTGCTGAATCGGCAGCGACCTGGATCGCGGCCCTCGTCGACGGCGTCTTTGCGAGACGTGCGGTCCAGCCCGAGTTCAGGCCGGCAGACGAAGCGCAGGCGTTGCTGACGATCGTCTCGCGCGTACTCGGCAGGACGGAAACCCGATGATCACGTCGGCTCCCGCCTCCACCGCGACCTCGTCGCGACTGATGAACGTCGACGCGTTGCGAGGATTCGCGCTGTTCGGAATCCTCGCCGTGAATATCTGCGTGTTCGCCGATGGCTACTACGGCAGCGGAGTCGCGAATCCCCAGTTCGACTCTTGGGTCGACCACACTGCGCGCTTCGTCGTGACCATGCTGTTCGAAACGAAGTTCTATCTGCTGTTCTCGTTCCTGTTCGGCTACAGCTTCACGCTGCAGCTGGCGTCGGCCGAGAGGGCAGGGCGCTCGTTCCGGCCACGTATGTTGCGGCGTCTCGGTGGCCTGTTCGTCATCGGTCTGCTGCACGGGGCACTGCTCTATCACGGCGAAATCCTCTCGACCTACGCCGTACTCGGATTGATCTTGCTTGCTGCGAGGCGCATCTCACCGCGGGCGGCGATCGTGGCAGCCGCATCGCTGATCGGCCTCGCAGGGGCACTCTGGATTGCGCTCGGTACGGCAGCGATCGCCTCGGGTGGCTCAGCGGATCCTGTTGCCGCAGCAGACAACGCGAGCCGCATGAGCGATGCCTACAACGGCAGCATCGGTACCGTCGTTGGCTACCACCTCGGCGAGTTGCCGGTTGCGATCGTTGCCATCATCGGCCTGCAGGGAGCGGGCGCGCTCGCCATGTTCCTGCTCGGGCTTGCAGCGGGCAAAGTCGAATTCTTCGCCGATGTCGACAGGTATCGAACCCTGCTGGCTCGCATCCTGCGCTTCGGACTGCCCATCGGACTCGGTGGCGCAGTGTTCTACGCCTACTCCGCGACGATGCGACCCGGAACCGGTTGGGAATGGCTGGGTTTCGGAATCAGCGAAGTCACGGGTCCGCTGTTGACGGCGTCCTACGTCGCGCTCGGTCTTGCCTTGTTTCGTACGAGTATCGGTGCGGCGGTGGTGCGTGGGTTCGCTCCAGCAGGCCGGATGGCGCTGAGCAACTACATCGGCCAATCGCTGGTCCTCGGAATTGTGTTCACTGCCTATGGATTTCGGCTGACCGCTGACGTGAGCCCACTGGGCACCATCGGGATAGCCGTGGTCGTCTTCGGTGCGCAACTCTGGCTGAGTCGATGGTGGCTGCGGTCGCACAGCTACGGTCCGGCGGAATGGGTGTTGCGTGCAATCACCATCGCCGGGCGGCCGGCGTGGCGGCGGTGACGCTGAGCGCCCATTCCTGAGGTTTTGGGACGGGATCCCGTTCCAAAAGTCATCGAGTGGTCTCTCAGCGTCACGGTAAAGCCAGACCCGGCTAGTCGGGATAGATCGCCAGCAATTCGTTGAAGAAGCAACGCGCCGACTGCGCGGCTCGCTCGGCGTCGCCGTCGATCACGGAGTGGACCAATGCGGCGTGCTCCTCGTGAAAAGACTCGCCGGACTTGGCTGTCCGCTGGCGGATGCCTTGTTCGATGACGCTGAGCAGTGAGTCGTAGAACTCGAGGTAGACGGCATTGTGGCTGGCGACGACGATTGCGCGGTGCAGTTGCACGTCTGCTTCGATCGCGCCGGGATGGGCGTCGTCCCACGATTTGCGGCGGGCGTCGAGCAACTGCAGCAGGTTGGCGATGTCGGCGTCGTCGCGGCGGCGGGCCGCCAATGCGGCTGCTGTGGTGTCGAGTGCCTGTCGCAAATCGAGAACATCGCGCTCGTGCGCGTCGGCGAAGTACTTGCCGAGTGTGCTTCCGAGGTCGGAGTTGGCGACGACGAAAGTGCCCGACCCCTGTCTGCGTTCGAGCATGCCGGCGTGCACAAGTGCTTGGACGGCTTCGCGGACGGTATTTCTGCCGACGCCTGCGAGCTCGGTCAGCTCGGGTTCGGTAGGAATCTTTGCGCCGACCGCCCACCGACCGTCGCGGATCTCGGTGCGCAGTAGGTCGGTGACCTGCGCGATCAGACTGGTGCGCTGAACAGGCTGCATGTGAAGGAGGATACAGCTATTTGCTCATGTCATCCGGTCATCCTATGATTTGACGATGACCGTGACCGCCGAACCCGAACGCGTGCTGTCCCAACGAGTCGCCACCCGGCGCGGCCTTGTCGAACGACGCATTCTGGTATTCGTCGCAATCTTGATCTCTGCACTCACGTTGCGTGTCGCTGTCACAGCATTCACCCCGCTCGCGCTGCGAATCAGCGACGAGATCGGGTTCTCGCATTCCATCGTCGGCATCTTCGGCATGGTCCCGCCTGCGATGTTCGCGGTGTTCGGCCTGCTCACGCCGACAATTGCGCGGCGTCTCGGACTCGAGCGCACCGCCCTTCTCGCCATGGCGATGGCCGGTTTCGGAATGCTGGCGCGCGCTGTGGTTTCCGATGTGTGGTCGCTGCTGTTTCTGTCGGCGCTCGCGCTCGGCGGCATGGGAATCGGAAACGTCGTCGTCCCGCCGCTGGTCAAGCGCTACTTCTCGGACCGGCTCGCGGTGATGAGCACGATTTACATCACGATGGTTCAGCTCGGCACCGTCGCGCCTGCACTGGTCGCAGTTCCGGTGGCCGAAGCGAACGGGTGGCGCATCTCGATAGGTATGTGGGCGCTGCTCGGCCTCACCGCGATGTTGCCGTGGCTGCTGATCTTGCGTAACCGCCGCGACGACGGACTCGAGCACGTCACCAAGGCGGCCGAGCCACGCGGCAAGATCTGGCGTTCGCCGGTCGCATGGGGTCTGGCCGGCATGTTCGGCGTGACCTCGCTGATCACCTACACGATGTTCACCTGGATTCCCGCGATCCTCACCGACGCGGGTGCGAGTGCAGCGTTCGGCGGCAGCATGGTCGGGCTGTTCGCATTGATCGGTCTGGTGTCGGCGTTCGGCGCGCCGACGCTCGTCGCGCGCGTGAGCAATCCGTTCCCCGTGGTCGTCGGATGCGCGGTCGCCTACCTGATCGCGTTCACGGGGTTGTTGATCGCACCGATGTCCGCGCCGATCGTGTGGGTTCTGATCCTCGGACTCGGCCCGAGCACGTTCCCGATGGCATTGACGCTGATCAACCTGCGCACCCGCACACAGATCGGTTCCGCGTCGCTGTCGGGCTTCACACAGGGGCTCGGATACGCGATTGCCTGCCTCGGACCGCTGCTGTTCGGCGTGCTGCACGACGCCACGTCGGACTGGGTCGTTCCGTTCGCCTTCCTGACCGTCGCTGTTGTGATCGTCGTCATAGCAGGGTGGTTCGCATGCAAACCGAGGATGCTGGAAGACACTTGGTGACGCGTCGCGCGACTAGTTGAAACGGGCGCGAAATGTGTTGGTAACCCTCACCGAGCAAAGTCCGAGAAGGTGAGCAGCAGTTGACGCCGAGGACATTTCGCGCAGCAAGTCGGCAATAGGAGTTCCATACCGTTGTGTCACCTAATAAATCAGGAGGCCTCGGTGGCAACAACGTCACGCAAGCACTGGATCGACGACTGGGATTCCGAAGACGTCGCCGCGTGGGAAGCCGGCGGCAAGAAGGTAGCCAAGCGGAACCTGATCTGGTCGATCTTCGCAGAGCACGTCGGCTTCTCGGTGTGGTCGATCTGGTCGGTGATGGTTCTCTTCATGCCGCAGAACGTCTATCACATAGACCCCGCCGGCAAGTTCTTTCTTGTCGCGGTACCGACGCTGGTCGGGTCGTTGCTTCGCATTCCGTACACCGTTGCGACCGCGAAATTCGGTGGCCGTAACTGGACCATCTTCAGCGCCCTCGCGCTGCTGATTCCGACTCTGCTGACGCTGTACTTCATCCAGCACCCGGAAACGTCGTACACGACCTACCTCGTCGTGGCTGCGTTCGCAGGCTTCGGTGGAGGCAACTTCGCGTCGTCGATGACGAACATCAATGCCTTCTATCCACAGCGGCTCAAAGGTTGGGCGCTCGGTCTCAATGCTGGTGGCGGCAACATCGGTGTCCCGGCCATGCAGATCATCGGATTGATCGTCATCGCGACCCTCGGCAACACCGCACCGGAGTTGGTCTGCGCGATCTACCTGGTGCTGTGTGGTCTCGCGGCTGTCGGTGCGGCGCTGTTCATGGACAACCTCGGCAATCAGCAGGCCAACCTCGGCTACATGAAGAAGATCCTGAAGTTTTCCGATTCCTGGACGATGAGCTTCCTTTACATCGGTACGTTCGGATCGTTCATCGGCTTCAGCTTCGCCTTCGGCCAGGTTCTCAACATCAACTACCTCGCTGCAGGTCAGACGATCCCGCAGGCAGCCTTGCACGCGGCGCAGATCGCCTGGATCGGTCCGCTGCTCGGCTCGATCTTCCGTCCGCTCGGCGGCAAACTCGCCGACCGTATCGGTGGCGGCAAGATCACGCTGTACACCTTCGTCGCGATGATGGTTGCCGCCGGAGTGCTCGTCACCGCTGGTGTTCTCGACGACAACGACGGCCGCAAGGGCGCCAGCGGCGGCATCATGCTCACCTACGTTCTCGCGTTCATCGCACTGTTCATCCTGTCCGGCATCGGCAACGGGTCGACCTACAAGATGATCCCGTCGATCTTCGAGGCCAAGTCGAAGAGCGTCGAGGGCTCCCGGGTCGAGCAGCAGGCATGGTCGCGAAACATGGCAGGTGCACTGATCGGCTTCGCAGGGGCGGTAGGTGCACTCGGAGGCGTGTTCATCAACCTGGTGCTCCGTGCCTCCTACCAGGGTGAAGCGAAGTCCGCGACCAACGCGTTCTGGGTCTTCCTCGCCTTCTACATCGCATGCGCACTCGTCACCTGGGCAGTGTTCCTGCGGCGGCCGTCGAACAAGGCACACGACCGAACCCCCGCAGCCGCGTCGGTAGACGACTCCGGCGACGAGAAGGTGTCCGTCTCGGTTTGACCGGCTTCCCGCGTCGCATCCGCACTGGACGCGAAGCGGGACCAGACCGGTTTCTCGGCACCACACATCACCCCGACGCACCGAATATCCACCTGCGTCGGCAGAAAGGACGAGCAAGCGATGACCGCGAACACAGTGACCGCCAAGACGGTGGCCCTCATCGGCCACGGCATGGTCGGACACCGCTTTGTCGAGGCCCTGCGAGCCAGGGACGACGCAGGCGCATGGAAGGTCACGGTCCTGTGCGAGGAGCCGTTGCCCGCCTACGACCGGGTCGGCCTGTCTTCCTACGTCGGCGCGTGGGACCCGAAGGAACTGGCGCTGGGCGGCAACGAATACACCGGTGACGAGTCGGTCGATCTGCGGATCGGGGAGGGCGCACAGTCGATCGACCGACAGGCACGCAAGATCACGACGACCTCGGGTGAAGTGCTCGGCTACGACGCACTTGTGCTTGCCACGGGCTCGTACCCGTTCGTGCCGCCGATTCCCGGTCACGACCTGTCCAAATGCTTCGTCTACCGCACGCTCGCCGACCTCGACGGCATCCGCGCAGTTGCAGAGGCTGCACAGCCCGGTGCGGTCGGTGTCGTGGTCGGCGGTGGTCTGCTCGGCCTCGAAGCGGCGAACGCGTTGAAGCTTCTCGGTATGACGCCGCACGTCGTCGAGTTCGCACCGCGTCTGATGCCGTTGCAGGTCGACGAGGGTGGCGGAGCGATCCTCGAAAAGCTGGTGACCAAGCTGGGTCTCACAGTCCACACGGGCGTCGGTACCTCGGCAATCGCCGAGGGACCAGACGGGCTGCGGGTGGAACTGTCGGACGGTTCGGTGATCGACGCTGCGCTGCTTGTGTTTTCGGCCGGCGTTCGCCCGCAGGACCAACTTGCCCGCGACGGTGGCCTCGAGGTCGGTCCGCGTGGTGGCATCATCACCGACCTCGGCTGCCGGACGTCGGATCCGGCGATCTACGCGATCGGCGAATGTGCTGCCGTCGAGGGAACCTGTTACGGCCTCGTGGCTCCCGGCTACACGACCGCGGAGATCGTCGCCGACCGATTGCTCGGCGGCGCAGCC
Source organism: Antrihabitans spumae (assembly GCF_043944905.1). Lineage (NCBI taxonomy): Bacteria > Bacillati > Actinomycetota > Actinomycetes > Mycobacteriales > Nocardiaceae > Antrihabitans > Antrihabitans spumae. The sequence goes on along the minus strand of NZ_JBIMSN010000138.1, from coordinate 54,528 downwards.
GAATTCCCTGGCGCCGACTTGTCGACAAAGCTCAAGTTGCTCGGCGTCGACGTTGCCAGTTTCGGTGACGCACACGCGGCGACCGAAGGTGCGCTCGAAGTCGTCCTGAACGATGCGGCCAAAGGTACGTACGCGAAACTCGTCGTCTCCGACGATGCGAAGACGTTGCTCGGCGGCATTCTGATCGGCGACGCGTCCGCCTATGCCACACTGCGTCCGCTCGTCGGTCGAGAGCTGCCGGGGGATCCTGCCGCGCTGATCTCACCGACCGGTGAGAAGGTCGGTGCTGCAGCACTACCCGACGACGCCGAGGTCTGCTCGTGCAACGGTGTGACCAAGGGCTCGATCTGCGGAGCCATCGCGAGTGGCGCCTGCGACATCGCGGCGGTCAAGGGCTGCACCAACGCTGGAACCACCTGCGGCGGTTGCCTTCCGACGATCAAGCAACTGCTCGCATCGTCCGGTGTCGTCATGTCGAAGGCACTGTGCGAACACTTCGAACAGTCGCGAGCCGAACTCTTCGAGATCGTCCGTGCTACCGAGACCCGCACGTTCTCTTCGCTCATTGCGAAGTACGGCAGGGGAGCCGGCTGCGACATCTGCAAACCCGTTGTCGCCTCGATCCTCGCATCGACCGATTCCGACCACATCCTGCATCGCAATCAGGCAGGTCTGCAGGACACCAACGACCACTTCCTCGCCAACATCCAGAAGAACGGCACCTATTCGGTGGTGCCGCGGATGCCTGGTGGGGAGTGCACAGCAGAGCAGTTGATCGTGATCGGTGAGGTCGCGCGCGACTTCGGTCTGTACACGAAGGTGACCGGCGGGCAGCGCATCGATCTCTTCGGCGCCCGTGTCGACCAGCTGCCCGCGATCTGGAAGCGTCTCGTCGACGCCGGAATGGAGTCGGGGCAGGCGTACGGCAAGTCGCTGCGGACCGTCAAGAGCTGCGTCGGGTCGACCTGGTGCCGTTACGGCGTGCAGGACTCCGTCGGTATGGCTGTCGACCTGGAGAACCGGTACCGCGGTCTGCGGTCGCCGCACAAGCTGAAGTTCGGCGTCTCGGGCTGTGCACGCGAGTGCGCCGAGGCACGCGGCAAGGACGTCGGTGTCATCGCGACCGAGAACGGGTGGAACCTCTACGTCGGCGGCAACGGCGGGCAGACACCTAAGCACGCGCAACTGCTTGCCGGCGGACTGGACGACGCCACTTTGGTGAGTTACATCGATCGCTACCTGATGTTCTACATCCGGACCGCGGACCGGCTGCAACGCACAGCGCCGTGGCTCGAAGCGCTCGAAGGAGGGCTCGACCACCTCAAAGCCGTCGTGTGTGACGACAGTCTCGGCATCGCCGCGGAATTGGAAGCAGCGATGAGCAAACACGTCGAAGGCTACCGAGACGAATGGGCAGGGGTACTCGACGATCCCGAAAAGCTCTCGCGCTTCGTCTCTTTCGTGAACGCGCCCGAAGAAGCCGATCCGACGATCGCGTTCGACGAGAGCGGTGTCCGAAAGGTGCCGGTGTTGATGGGTATGCCGAAGCTGCCAGAGGTGTGAGCGCCTTACGTCCAGGGCATCGGCCCTTAACGTCGAAGTAACACCGCAACCGTAGAAATGACTCCAGGAGGAGTACCAGCCATGACCTCGGTAGACACAAAGCTTCCAACCATGAGTGAAACCCGGCGAAATACCGTCAGCGACGGTCGCCTCGAATGGACTTCGGCGTGCCCGCTGCGGCAGCTGATACCCGGGCTCGGCGTTGCCGTACTGCTCCGCGGTGGCGAGCAGGTCGCGGTGTTTCTGCTCGACGACGGCAACCTCTACGCCGTCGGCAACATCGATCCGTTCGGTCGGGCAGCGGTTATGTCCCGTGGTTTGGTCGGCGACCGCGGTGGCGAACCGACCGTGGCATCACCGCTGCTCAAGCAGGTCTTCTCACTCGTCGACGGTCGTTGCCTCGACGACGATGCGGTTCGGCTACCGGTCTACGACGTGCGAGTCTGGGGTGGCATGGTGCAGGTCCACAGCATCGTCGAACGCGAAGAATGCCCGAGCCCGTGAGCGAGGCAGGCCGGCCAGGGGCTGACAGCACGGAACCGTTGAAAGGCTTCACCATCGGGGTGACAGCCGCACGCCGGGCCGACGAGTTCGCGACGTTGCTGACCAGACGCGGTGCAAACGTGCTGCACGCACCCGCGATCAGGATCATTCCGCTTTCCGACGACACCGAGCTCGAGCGGGTGACGCGCGAAATCGTCGCGGACCCGCCGGACATCAGTGTCGCGACAACGGGTATCGGCTTCCGCGGCTGGGTGGAGGCAGCGGACGGCTGGGGTCTGGCGGAAGAGTTGACCGCAGCCCTTCGAACGACTCGAATGCTCGCTCGCGGCCCGAAGGCCAAGGGTGCGATACGTGCTGCCGATCTACGTGAAGAATGGTCGCCCGCATCGGAGTCCTCGGCCGAGGTGCTCGATCATCTGCTTGCCGAGGGTGTCGAAGGGGTGCGGATCGCAGTCCAATTGCACGGTGCGACAACGGAATGGGAGCCCATCCCCGACTTCTGCGAGGTCTTGCGATGTGCAGGTGCCGAGGTGATAGCGGTGCCCGTCTATCGGTGGACCCCACCTGCCGATCAGACCGCGATGGACCGCATGATCGATCTGACGATCTCGGGTGGCCTCGACTGCGTCAGCTTCACCAGCGCTCCGGCTGTTGCGTCGATGTTGATGCGCGCCAAGGAAACGGGCCACATCGAGCCGTTGCTCTACGCGCTGCGAGGGCGCGTACTGGCAGCGTGCGTCGGACCCATCACGGCGGCGCCACTCGAGGAACTCAGCGTTGCTACGTCGATGCCGGGACGTGCGCGGCTCGGTGCGCTCGCACGACACATTGCGGACGAATTGCCAAGGCGTGCAAACAGAATTCACGCCGATGGGCACAACCTCAGCGTCCGTGGGTCGTGTGTCGTCGTCGACGGTGAGGTGAAGCAGTTGCCACCCGCGTCGATGGCCCTGATGCGCGCGCTCGCGAGGCAGCCGGGCCGGGTCGTGTCGCGCGAGAATCTGCTTGCGGCACTACCTGGTTGCGGCGACGACACCCATGCCGTCGAGACCGCTATCGCACGGTTGCGGTCCTCGCTCGGCACACCGAAGGCGATCCAGACGGTCGTCAAGCGCGGGTACCGACTTGCGCTCGATCCGGCCGAATGTGTCGACAACGCAGGAGACCGACCATGACCCGCGAACACGGCGAAACAGATTCCGGCGTAGCCGATCCCGCTATGGTTCTCGTCGCACACGGAACTCGCAACCCGCGTGGCGTCGAGATGATTGCCGCTCTCGCAGAGGCTGTTTCGGAACGCGTAGCGACGGTGCGGGTTGCCTTCGTCGACGTTCTCGGCCCATCGCCATCGGAGGTATTGGCGTCGATGGACGGCGAAGCCGTTGTGGTACCTGCATTTCTGGCCTCGGGATATCACGTCCATACCGACGTTCCACGAGAGGTCGCAGGTTTCGACGGTGTCGAGGTGACCTCGGCAATGGGCCCCGATCCGGCCTTGGCGCGGGTTCTCGCACTGCGGCTTCGTGAAGCAGGGTGGCAACCGGGTGACGCGGTTGTGCTTGCAGCGGCGGGGTCGTCGGATGCGCGTGCGCTGCACGACGTTCGGCGTGCGGCGGGGCTGCTTGCCGATCGAGTCGGTAGCCGCGTGTCTATCGGATACGTTGCGACCGGTGAGCCACGGGTAGCAGACGTCGTGACGCAGTTGCGGGCGGCGGGGGAGCAGCGTGTGTTCGTGGCGTCGTATCTGTTGGCGCATGGACTGTTTCACGAGCGACTCGCTCACGCGGGAGCGGATGGCGTGGCTGCGCCGCTGGGCTTGCACACTGAGATCGTGGATCTGCTCGTGTCGCGCTATCACGCGGGTGCGAGCCGACTCGCTCGCGTACGGGCTGCGTGAAGTGAACCGGAACTCCCCGCTCACCGTTGTCTTTACCGGTGAGGTTTCGAAAATTCACACCTATGGTGGGAATTTCGCACTCCCATGAACGGCGTCTGCCTCTTATGCTCGTCACGGGCACTCAACAAGAGTGCGTGAAACTAGAACCGAGGCAGGGCGATGACCGACGATCCGCTAGACCTTTCCAAGCAAGGCGGCCAGCCGTACCAGGCGCCCCCGCAGTACGGCCAGGCGCCACCGCCGCAGTACGGCCAGGCTCCTCAGTACGGCCAGGCACCCCAGTACGGCCAGGCTCCTCAGTACGGTCAGGCTCCGCAGTACGGTCAGCCGGGTCCCGCCGGTTACCAGGCTCCCGTGTCCGCGAGCGACGCGAAGATGTGGGCGCTCTTCGCCCACCTCGGCGGCATCTTCTTCGGCTTCATTCCGCCGTTGGTCATCTTCTTGATGTACAAGGACCGTGACCCGTTCGTACGTGGACATTCGGTGCAGGCACTGAACTTCCAGATCTTGCTGATGATCGTGTACTTCGTGTCCTTCATCCTGATGATCATCCTCATCGGCTTCCTGACGTTCTTTGCCGCGTGGATCGCAGCGATCGTCTTCGGAATCATGGGATCGATCGCCGCCAACAGGGGTGAGCCGTACAAGTACCCGGTCAACGTGAGTTTCGTGAAGTAGACATCTCGCAGTAGCGAAAGGCCCTTGGTTGTCGATCACCAGGGGCCTTTTGCGTTGTCATGGAAAAAGGATCAGCTCGATCAGATCGCCGTCTGCTGCCGCCGGTGGAACTATCGCGAGGCCGTCGCGACCGACGAGACCGGCCAGATGTGCTGTCCTGGTAGCAACATCGGCTGTCCACGTGCCGTCCGGCGTGCGGGTGACGGGGACGATTCTGGTGACCGGGCCACTGCAGGCGGATGCATTGGCGAGGGAGCCGACGATCGGTGGCCGTGCTGTTCGTGCGGTCAAGCCATCGACGATCGCGGGCGCGGTGACAAGCAATGTCGAGATCGCGGCGAACGGATTGCCTGGCAAGCCGAGAACGGTACGGCCGTCGACCAATTCGGCGGTCAGCTGCGATCCGCCAGGGCGACACCGGACTCGCTCGACGAGTATTTTGGCCCCCGCTCGATCGAGCGCGGCCCGCAGTTGATCGGCGGCACCACCGCCTGTGGCGCCGACGATGACGATGAGGTCGCAGTCGATTGCCGAGGCGAACAGGGTGTCGAAGCCGTCCGCTGTGTCGCGAAGGTGTGTCGCGCCGGCAGCGTCGATGCCACACCATGCCAGGAAATGCGATACGACCGGACCGACGGAGTCGCGGGTCTGTCCTTGTCGCAGTGGACCTTCGCTGCGAATTTCGTCTCCGGTGACGACGACGTGCGCTCGCACCGGTCCACGAACGAGGGCCTCGAATATCTCGCCGCTCGCTGCCGCGGATGCCACCATCGGAGTCACCGCTGCGCCCGCGGGGAGCAGTTCGTGACCCGTCGGCCAGTCTTCACCGGCACGTCGAATGTCTTCTCGGACAGGGGTTTGCGGTCGACGCGTAAGTTCGCCACCGGTCACGTCTGCGAATTCGTCGCGGAGAACGGCAGTCGATCCATCGGGCAGGTGGGCGCCGGTCGCGATGCGGACCGCCTCCCCGGGTTGTAGCAACGCCGGTCGTTCCCCGCCCGCGTAGCCGACCTCGGCGCGCAGTTGCCACGGTCCAGGCCCGGCTACGGCGTAGCCGTCCATCGCCGAGATGTCGAAGCGCGGCAACGCCACTGCGCTTCGCACCGGTTCGGCGAGGGTGGCTCCGATGGCGTCGCGTAACTGTCTTCGCCGAGATGGCAAGGCAGACAACTCGTTACGAAGCAGCGCCCGCGCAACGGTCAGCTCGAGGGCGGTGCCAGGTGTGACAGACGCCCGTGCCCGCGCGATATCGGACTCGGTGTCGCAATCCGAAATACCCTGCAGCGCAATGGTACCCATGCGGCTAGGGAGGAGCGCCTTCATTGCGAGATTGTCGAGAGATCCCAGCGAGCGCACGCGTTCGTCGAGATAGTCGCGACGCCAGGCGCCGACGAGATACTGCGAGCGACCCGACTCGTCGACCGCGAACACCGCATCGGTCCCGGTTCGCCGGCACTCCTCGGCGACAGCCGCAATTGCCTCGGCCCCGATGAACGGTATGTCGGCAGCGACGACGACGATCAGGTCAGCGCCTTCGTCGAGCACACGAAGGGCAGCGCCGATCGCGGCGACCGGGCCACCTCCACGTGGAACCTCTTGCGTCTGAACAATATTCGCGGCCATGTCGGCGCGGTGTGGTCCGACGACAACTATGCGATCACAGGCCGCAACCGCCTCGAGTGCCGCATCGAGCATCGTGCGGCCGCCGATCTCGATTGCCGGTTTGTCGACACCGCCCATTCGACTCGCGCGACCTCCCGCGAGGATGACGGCGTCGGCGTGCATGTGCGCAATGCTGTCACACGTACGCATGCGGTCACTGGGGTAGTGGCAGGTTCTGCAGCCGGACCTGACCTCGGGCGATGGCCTTGCCCGTACATGTCTCGGTGACTGTGACCAGCCACAACTGTTGCGTCCTACCCTGCTGGAGCGGCTCGGCGACGACGTCGACGCGGCCGGATTTTGTGGCGCGAATGAAGTCGGTTGCATTGTGCACGCCCACCGCGAAGTGTTTGCGCTCGGCGACGGCGAGACTCGCTCCGAGGCTCGCAGCCGTCTCCACCGCAGTTGTATACACGCCGCCGTGCACAACGCCCCACGGAGTGTGATGGTTGGTGTCGAGGTCGATGTGCCCCACAACACGCGTTCCTGTCGCTTCGGTGATGTCGAGGCCCGATGCCTTGACGAAGGTACTGAATTCGGTCGGATCCATGGTTTCCATACGCCGATGCTAACTGTTGTTTCAGAAGTTAGCTAGGATGGACCTATGGAGTGGTTGGAAACGAGTACCGCGAACTGTTCCGTGCAGCGAACACTCGACGTCATCGGAGAGAAATGGACGCTGCTCGTTCTGCGTGAAGCCTTCAACGGCGTCAGACGCTTCGACGACATGCGCCGACACATCGGGGTATCCGAGCCGATTCTCGCGGACAGGCTACGCACCCTCGTCGCGGTCGGAGTGCTGCGCACCGAGCCCTACCAGGTCGCAGGCATGCGCGCGCGCAAGCAGTACCGACTCACCGAGAAGGGCCTCGACCTGTTTCCCGTGCTGATCTCGTTGTTGCAGTGGGGCGATCGGTACTGCGCCGACGACGATGGACCTGCCCTGATCGTGACCGAACGGGCGACAGGATCGGCCGTCGAGGCGGTCGTCACGCCGGTCGGGTCCACCCGCGCGCTGACCGCCCACGACACGGTCGCCTCGATCGGTCCGGGTGCTCGGCCCGCTCGGTCGGGTTGAAATCAGAGCTTGATTTAGGAATAGAACTGTCCGCAATTGCTCGTAATGTTTTTCCTATGACGAACATGACGCTCACGACCGAACGCACCGACCTGCTGGCAATGCTCGCCGACCAGCGCAACCTGTTCCGCATCGCGGTGAGCGGGATCAGCGACGACAACGCGCGCCGGCGCACGACCGCAAGCGAACTCACCCTCGGCGGTCTGCTTCGACACGTGTCGAACTGCGAAAAGCACTGGGTGCGTGTGATTGTCGAGCGCGACGAAACCGCCGAGATCGATCTGGCCGCGATCGGTGACGAGTATTCGATGGGGGCCGACGTCACCGTCGAAGGGCTGCTTTCCGAGTGGGAGGCAATAGTCGCCCGGACCGAGGCGATCATCGGTTCGGTACCGAACCTCGACGACCTGGTCCCCTTGCCGACCGCTCCGTGGAGTCCCGAACGGGAATGGTGGACCGTACGCCGGATCGTGTTGCACATCTTCCGGGAGATCGCCCACCACAGCGGTCATGCCGACATCATCCGTGAATCCCTCGACGGCGCCAACACGACCTACAAGCGGGCAGGCATCGACTCCGACGACGTCGCAGGCTGGGCGTGAAAACTATTCCGGCAGAGCGAATCTGGCACGGCGGACGTCGACTCGCCCGTCGTTGATCGGAACCCCTTCGGCGTCGAGCTTGGCGAGCTGACTGTTCGTCAGATGTGGCGCAGGCCGTCCGCTGGCGCCGATCACGCGGTGCCACGGCAGATCGGCCGAGTCGGTCCGCATGATCCAGCCGACGGTGCGGGCGCTCGACAGACCGGCTGCGGCGGCGAGGTCGCCGTAGGTCACGACGCTGCCTGCGGGAACGGAGGCGACGAGCTCCCGCACCCGTTCGATCTGTGTGTCGGTTGTCGCCACGCTCATTCCGTTCGAAGCAGCGTGCGAACGATATCGGCGACGTCGGCGCCTCTCGCGAGCGGAACCATGTGATCGCAGTCGAATTCGTGGACTGTCAGCGCCGCGCCGAGTCGGTCGACGAGAGCCGATCGGAAAGCTGCCGTCACATAGGGCGGTTGCACCCGCATCGCTTGGACGAGAACGGTCGGCAATCCGGAAGGGGGCAGCACGAAGTCGCGTGTCAGTTCGCTCCAGTAGGTGACCATGGCAGGCGTGGACAGCCGCCACTCGACTCTGCCGTCTCCGGCAGGCACCAGGTGCTCGGCCAGTTCCGCGTCCAGCAGCGCTGGATCGAGCTCGCCCCAGGCCTCGTGAAGCTTCTCCGACCGCGCTTCTGCCGCATCGGTGTAGTCGGAATATGCGGCCGCGGCACCGGCGTTCGCCAGCGCGAGGTCGGGGTCGAGCCCAATCGCCGGGTCGAGTAGAACGAGCCCAGTGACCAACTCCGGACGGCGTGCGGCAAGGTGCGTCGCGACGGCGCCGCCGAACGAGTGACCGACGACGATCGCGGGACCTGCGGCATCGAGCAGCGCGGCAACATCGTCGACCAGGTGCTCGAAGGTCCACGGTGGTTGCCACGGCGAGCGGCCGTGCCCACGGAGATCGGGTGCGATGACCTGTGCCTCGGGCAGGTGCTCGGACGCGAAGTTCGCCCATCGTTTTCCGTGACCGGTGAGACCGTGCAGTGCGAGTACGACGGGACCGTCGTCGGGTCCCCAGTTGTAGACATGCGATTGCGGCACCGGACCAGTTTGCCGCACCACCGCCCGACGCGCTCGTGTCGGACCCCCGTGCTGAAATCGTCACATGGCACAGACAGCGCGAGCGAGCAGACAGACCGTCCGGCTCACCCGTCGCGCGCCCTCCCAAGTGCCCGATCGCACCTGGGAGTTCGACGAACAACGGTTGCTCACTGCGAAAACCGCAGATCGAGGCTGGAATCCGTGGCAGGTACTCGGTGGACCGGGCACCGGTAAGACGGCGCTGCTCACCGACATTGCTGTCCGGCAGATCTCTGCGGGTGTCGATCCCGAGTCGATCCTTGTATTGACGCAGTCTCGTCGCGCTGCGACGGAGGTTCGGTCGGCGATCACGAACGGTTTGCTCGGGCACTCCGAGCAGCTGCGGCCGAGCGCGACGCGGGAGCCGCTGGTGCGAACGGTGCACTCGTACGCATTCGCGGTGCTGCGGCTGCAAGCCGCGGCACATGGCAACCAACCGCCGCGGTTGATGACCAGCGCCGAACAGGACGCCGTGCTTCGGGAAATGCTCCAGGGCGATCTGGAAGATCTCGCGTCGGGCTACGGTCACGACGCGCAGTCGTGGCCGGAGCGGTTGCGTCCGGCGCTTGCCATGGCCGGTTTCGCCGCGGAGTTGCGTGACCTGATGCTGCGGGCGGCCGAACGTGGGCTCGGTCCCGAAGATCTTGTTCGACTCGGCCGCAAGCATTCTCGTCCGGAATGGGTGGCCGCCGGCAAGTTCGCCGCCCGGTACGAACAGGCGACCCTGCTCCGGTGGTCGGTCGGGGTCGAGGCTCCCGAGGCCACCGCACCGGCGCTCGACGCGGCGGAGTTGGTCGGTGCCGCCTTGTCGGCGTTCGCCTCCGACCCGGAATTGCTTGCCAAGGAGCGCTCCCGGATCAGGTACCTGCTGGTCGACGACGCGCATCATCTCGATCCCCAAGCAGCGCAGCTGGTTCGGCTGATCGGCACGGCGACCGAGGTGAGTGCTGTCGCGGGTGATCCCGACCAGGCGATCTTTGCGTTTCGTGGAGCGGACTCCACATTTCTGGTCGACCTCGTCGACAAATCGTCCGACCGGCAGATCGTGCTCGGTACCAACCACCGCAGCTCGGCCCCGATCGCCGAGTTGGTGTCGGCCATTGCCGGAAGGCTGCCAGGTCTGCCGCCGCATCGAGGCGCTGGAGCGGCTCCCGACAGACCGGTCGGCGCAGCGTCCGTGCGAATCCTGGGCACAGTCGCGAAAGAGGCCACGCTTATCGCCGACACGTTTCGTCGAGCGCATCTCGGCGACGGTGTCCCGTGGTCCAAGATGGCGATCATCGTTCGGTCGGTGCCGCTGTCGGTCGCCCCGCTGCGTCGCGCTCTGTCGGCGGCCGGGGTTCCGGTTACGACCGCCGCGTCGGAATTGCCCTTGGCGCGCCAACGTGGCGCCGCGTGGCTGCTGCTCGCGCTGCGTGCGCTGACCTCGAACGACTTCACCGGCGACGACGCAGCGGCGCTGGTATCGAGTCCGGTCGGTGGCGCCGACCCCGTCAGCTTGCGACGATTGCGCAGAGGTCTGCGCCGCGCCGAACTCGAACGCGACGGCGACCGCGAATCGACCGAGTTGCTGCGGGTGCTGATGACGGGAGCGACCGAACATCTGTGGCTGCTCGATCAACTCACCGATGTCGAAGCAGCGCCGTTGCGGCGGGTACTGAAGGTATTGGCTCGCGCTCGCAGCGTTGCCGCCAACAGCCGCAGTGTCGAAGAGGTCGCATGGGCGGCGTGGCAGGCAAGTGGTCTCGAACGTAAATGGACGACCGCATCGTCTCGAGGCGGCGCTGTCGGTGCTCAGGCGGACCGCGACCTCGATGCGGTGGTTGCGCTCTTCGATGCCGCGGCGAACTACGTCGACAGATTGCCTCGCGCTACGCTGGCCGGCTTTGTCGAATATGTTGTGCAGCAGCAAATTCCGGTCGACAGTCGAACTCGGTCGGGGGTGGTTCCCGAGGCCGTGACGATCGTCAGCGCGCACTCGGCAGCGGGCCGCGAATGGGATGTCGTTGCTGTCGCAGGAGTCCAGGAGGGGCTGTGGCCGAGTCTGCGGGCGCGTGGAAGTTTGCTCGGAACCGACGCATTGGTCGAGCTGACATCCGGTATCGGAAGCGCCGGGATCGGGGCTGCGGGCAAACACCTATCCCGCACGGCACCGCTGCTGGCCGAAGAACGTCGCTTGCTGCTTGTCGCCTGCAGCCGTGCGCGCCTGACATTGCTCGTGACTGCGGTCGAATCCGCCTCCGGTGACCGAGATCTGACGCCCTCCCGGTTCATCGACGAACTCGCCGACAGCGGATTCGGCAGCACCGCATCGGCAGACGACGGATCACGCGCCGAAGAGTCCTCGGGCAGGCTCCTCGCACTACCCGCCCTCGTCGCCGAATTGCGCAGCGTCGTATGCGATCCCGACGTCGCCGCGCACGACCCCGACAAGCACGCACGGGCAGCAACACAGCTCGCCAGACTCGCCGAGGCCGGCGTGAAATTCGCGGACCCCCAACACTGGTACGGCGTCGCCGAACCGACAACGGATCAAGCCTTGTGGTCGCTCGACGACGGACCTGTTTCGCTGTCGCCCTCGACGGTCGAACTACTGCGCGCCTGCCCGTTGCGGTGGGCGCTCGAACGGCACGGCGGCACCGACGGCGAGAACACACGCGCGATCGCAGGCACGCTGGTACACACCCTCGTGCAGGCCGTCGCAGGCAAAATTCCGCCCGAAGACGTGCAGCGCGCCCTCGAAAAGGCATGGCAGTCGCTGGATCTCGGATCGGACTGGTACTCGCGGCAGGAACTGCGCCGAACCTCGCAGATGTTGGAAAACTTCTCCGTCTGGTTGGCTAATTCACGGCTCGAACTCACCGAGGCTGCCGTGGAGGTCGGGGTCGATTGTGTGCTGCCGCCGCGCGATGACGACGATCCAGCGGTCCGCCTAAGGGGCCGGATCGACCGACTCGAACACGATCCCGACGGACGTCCGGTCATCATCGACGTCAAGACCGGAAAGGTGCCGGTCAGTAAGCACGAAGCACAACGGCACGCACAGCTTGCGACGTATCAGGTCGCCGCAGCCGAAGGTGGCATCGAAGGCGAACCAGCGGCAGAACCCGGTGGTGGCCGATTGGTTTTCGTCGCTAAGTCGCACAACAAGGACGGTGCGGCACAACGGTTGCAGCCCGCACTCGATCAGGAGGCACTCGACCAATGGCGCGACACCATTCATGACGCTGCAGCGGCGACCAAGGGACCCGAATTTCTCGCGATCGTCAACGACGGGTGTCGCCATTGCCCGGTCTCGACCAGTTGCCCCGCCCAAGACGGCGGTCGGGCGGTGACCGGCTGATGGCGACTCGCAAGATGTCGAACCTGGTGAGTCCGGAGGTCGTTGCCGACGCACTTGGACTGCCTAGGCCGACAGCCGAACAGTCCGCCGTCATCTCGGCACCGTTGGGACCGACGCTCGTCATCGCCGGTGCGGGCGCGGGCAAGACCGAAACGATGGCCGCCCGGGTCGTGTGGATGGTCGCAAATCGGTTGGTCGCTCCGGATCAGGTGCTCGGGCTCACGTTCACCAGAAAGGCCGCTCAGCAGCTGACGAGTCGAATCCGAACCCGTCTGCTGCGGCTCGCCGGTGCGCCCCTACTACGGGAATTGGACCCGTCCGGCGAATTGCGGACGACCATTCTCAGCGGCGATCCGGAGGTGAGCACGTACCACTCCTACGCTGGGCGATTGCTTGCCGAACACGGCCTGCTGCTGCCGATCGAGCCGTCGGCGACCCTGCTGACCCAGACGCAGTATTGGCAGCTCGCCTACCGCGCGGTCTGTGCGTGGGACGGCGAACTCGACACCGATCGCGGACCCGCCGGCGTGACCGAGGCCGTCCTCGCCCTGTCCGGGCAGCTTGCCGAGCACATGGTGGAGGCCGACGACCTGCGCGAGGCACACACCGAACTCGAAAAGCTGGTTCACACGCTGCCCGCAGGTCCGCGCCAGCGTGGCGGGCCGTCACGCGAGCTGCTCGGCATACTCGAAACGCAGGAGGAGCGAACCGAATTGCTGCCGCTCGTCGAGCGGGTCGCAGCCGAGCAACGTCGTCGTGGCGCACTCGATTTCGGTGCGCAGATGGCACTTGCCGCCAGGGTCGCTGCGGAGCACCCCGATGTCGGGCGGTCGGAACGGCAGCGCTTCAGATTGGTGCTGCTCGACGAGTATCAGGACACCGGTCATTCGCAACGAGTGTTGTTGTCTGCGTTGTTCGGCGGCGGTGAGGAACGCAGCCTTGCGGTAACGGCGGTCGGCGATCCGATGCAGTCGATCTACGGTTGGCGAGGTGCCTCGGCGGCGAATCTGCCGCGCTTCGCGACCGACTTTCCGCGCGCACCAGGCAAACCCGCGCGCACCCTGCCCCTGTCGACGAGTTGGCGCAACCCACCGGAGGCGCTCGGCATTGCAAATCTTGTCGCGGAGCCGTTGCGCTACAAGGGAGTTCCGGTTGCGGAGTTACGCGCGCGACCCAATGCGGGTGCAGGTGATATCAGGCTCGCGCTGACGGACACCGTCGAATCGGAGCGGGTCTGGATTGCCGAGCAGATTGCACGCGAGTACACGAACGCGCTCGAGGCCGGTGTTGCTCCGCCGACCGCCGCCGTCCTTGTTCGACGCAACGCGGATACGGCACCTCTCGCGGAAGCGTTGCGAGACAAAGGCCTTCCCGTCGAGATCGTCGGACTCGGCGGTCTGCTGTCGACACCCGAAGTAGCGGACGTCGTTGCGATGCTTCGGCTGATCGCCGAACCGTCGGCGGGTAGCGCGGCTGTGCGAATCCTCACGGGAGCGCGGTGGCGCCTCGGCGTCGCGGACCTGCGCGCGCTGTATCGCCGTGCAGGCGAACTGTCCATCCGCCACGGGAGAGCAGGCTCGACCGTCACGGACACGGCCGAACTGCACGACGCGCTCGGTGCGACGCTGCCGGGTGAACAGGCCGACGACGCCGGACTCGCCGATGCCATCTCCGATCCGGGCAGGCCGGAACGTTACTCGCAGGCGGGCTTCGACCGGATCAGCTCCCTGGCAAAGGAATTGGCGTCGCTGCGCGAGCGGATCGGACAACCGATACCCGAGCTCGTCGCCGAAACCGAACGTGTGATCGGTATCGGGGTCGAGGCACAGGCCCGCCGGAGCGCACACGGCGTCGGGGTAGGTCGCGAACACCTGGATGCATTCGCCGACGTCGTGTCCGGTTACTCGAACGATCCGACGGCCACAGTCGGCGGTCTCCTGACCTTCTTGGCTGCCGCAGAGTCGGTCGAGAACGGTTTGGAGCCGGGCGAAGTCGAGGTCGCGCCCGACCGCGTGCAGATTCTCACGGTGCATTCGGCCAAGGGTCTCGAATGGGAAGTTGTTGCCGTGCCGCATGTCGTCGCCCGGGTGTTCCCGTCGTCGACGGCGTCGGGCACGTGGCTCGGCGCGGTGGGGGAGTTGCCTCCTGCATTGCGTGGGGATCGAGCAATGGACGGCGAAGGCGCGGACGGCGTACCCGTTCTCGACCTCGACGACGTCAACGATCGCGCCGCACTGGAGCAGGCGATCAAACGGCACAAGGAGGCCCTCGCTCGACGAAAGCTGGAGGAAGATCGCCGGCTCTTCTACGTAGCGGTGACGAGAACCGAACGGGCCCTGTATGTCTCAGGGCACCACTGGGCGCAGACCGGCACCGAGCCGAAGGGCCCGTCGGAGTTCCTCGACGAGCTGGCCGCGGCGGTCAGCGGCAACGGCTACGGCATCATCGACCGCTGGGATCCGGCTCCGGATGCGGGCAGTACCAATCCGCTGACCGACAAGCCGACGTCGGCCGGGTGGCCGCGAGATCCGCTCGGTGCTCGCCGTGCTGCGGTACTCGGCGGTCGAGATGCGGTGCGAGCAGCGCGGATTCACCTGGAATCGACCCGTAACGAGGTCGTCGAAGCGCCCGATTCCGACCCCGACGTGGCTGGCAACGAATCGCCGATAGCTGCGATTTTCGACCCCGAGAACTGGGCCGCCGACGTCGACGCATTACTCGCCGAGCGGGCCAGTGGATCCGGGGACGCGGAAGTGGCTCTACCCGTGCAGCTTTCGGTGAGCCAGTTGGTCGAGCTGAAGGCCGATCCCGACGAGCTCGCCGCTCGTCTGCGACGTCCGTTGCCCTTCCCCCCGAATCCGCTGGCCAGACGCGGTACCGCCTTCCATGCCTGGGTGGAGCGCAGATTCGGTGCGACACGGCTCCTCGATCTCGACGAGCTCCCCGGTGCCGCGGATACCGGTGCGAGCGCCGATTCCGAACTCGCCAGGCTTCAGGAGAAGTTCCTCGCTTCGGTGTGGGCGGACCGCAGCCCGATCGAGGTGGAGGTGCCGTTCGAGATATCGGTCGCGGGAACGGTCGTTCGGGGTCGAATCGATGCGATCTTCGGTGACAGGGACGGCGGCTGGACCGTCGTCGACTGGAAGACCGGAGCCGAGCCGTCGGTTGCGGAGGAGGCCACGGTCGCAGTTCAGCTCGCCGCGTACCGATTGGCCTGGGCGCGTTTGGTTTCCGCACGCTCAGGTGAGTCCGAGGCACAGGTCCTGCAGAAGGTCCGTGCTGCGTTCCACTACGTCCGTGCGAATCGGACCATCGCGCCGCGCGACCTGCCGGACGCGAACGACCTGCACCAGCTCATCGAATCGGCAGGCCGCTCGGGTCAGGAGGTCGATCGCGACATTGCGTGATCCGAACCCTTCACGCCTCTCGGCGTGCCTTCAGGGACTGGGTAACGAGGGGTATTTGCAGGGGGAGCCGCGCAATTGCGCCGAGTTTCAAGGGAAGCGGGATCTTCTCGTTGCGCCACCAGTCGGCGGCCATCTGCACGTTGGCGGGAAACACTGCGATGAACAGCAATGCGGCCATGCCGCTGGCAAGACGTCGAGTTTTGGGAACCACGACGCCGACGCCGAGAGCGATCTCGGCGACACCGGACACGTAGGTGTACGTGCGAGCCTCGCCTGGTAGCACCGGGGGAACCATGACGTCGTAGAACTTCGGAAGGACGAAGTGTGTTGTGCCCGCGCCGAGGAGAATCACGGCGAGTCGCGTTGCCGCCGCTTGGCTGCGGCGCGCAGGCGCGGCGTGTGCTGCTGAGGTCATCTGCCCACAATGCCTGACCGCTGCTTGCACTGCGCGCGCTGACCCCGGCTGGTGGCAATTTGACGGCCACCGACTCGCGAGGGCGAATTCGAGGCTAGGCTGCCAGCCGATGTCGATCTTCGCCGACACGACGACAGACGAAGGGTGTGAACGATGCCGAGCAGACTGCGGTTGCGCGCGCCCGAAGCATTGACCGATCGGCCCGACTTTGCGTTGGTAGGAATTCTGCGGATCCCAGAGGGCGCAACGAGTCCCTGGGTGGCCATCAGTCGACGCGTTGTGCTCGCTTTCGGCCTGCTGTTCCTCGCGGCAACCATCGTGTATCTGGATCGCGACGGCTATCGCGACTCCCAAGAGGATGGGTTGTCCTACCTCGACGCCCTCTATTACGCGACCGTGTCGTTGTCGACCACCGGTTACGGCGACATCACTCCGCTCACTCCGTCTGCGCGCCTGATCAACATCCTGGTCATCACGCCGCTGCGGATCTTCTTCCTGATCTTGCTGGTCGGCACGACGCTCGCTGTGCTCACCGAGAGATCCCGCCAAGCTTTCAAGATTCAACGATGGAGGCGCAGCGTGCGCAATCACACGGTCGTCATCGGCTACGGCACGAAAGGTCGCACCGCCGTCGACGCGATGCTCGGCGATGGTGTCTCTCCGTCCGACATCGTCGTCGTCGATACCGATGCCGGCATGCTGGAGGCAGCGTCCGGACTGGGTCTTGTGACCGTGCACGGTTCGGCAACGAAATCGGATGTACTCCGGTTGGCGGGTGCCCAGCATGCTTCGTCGATCGTCGTAGCTGCGAATCGCGACGACACCGCTGTCCTCGTCACGCTCACCGCTCGCGAGATCTCGCCGAAGGCAAAAATCGTCGTTGCCATTCGTGAGGCGGAGAACACGCACCTGGTGCGTCAGTCCGGCGCCGATTCGGTGGTCGTCTCCTCGGAAACTGCGGGCCGTCTGCTCGGTATCGCAACGACCACACCGAGCGTCGTCGAGATGATCGAAGACCTGCTGACCCCCGAAGAAGGTTTCGCGATTGCCGAGCGCGACGTCGAACCGCAGGAGATCGGCGGCTCGCCACGGCATCTCGGCGACATCGTGCTCGGTGTGGTGCGCGGCGGCCAACTCGTTCGAGTCGGCGAAGAAGAGGTCGATGCGCTCGAGGACGGCGACAAACTGCTCTACGTTCGACGCGTGAAGGGCTGATCCCGGCTCGACGTTCGAGGCGTGGCAGGTGACGCTAGGCTCGGTGGAGTGGCCAACTTCGAGCTGTCCGAGATTCCGCTACTGTCCCGTTCGACACTCGATCGCGCCGAGCACTTACGGTCCGATTCACAGGCACTGACGCAGGGCTGGTCGGATGCAGCGTTGCTGCGTGTCACCCGTGGTGGTCAGGTGCGAGTCGTCGACAAGCAGCTTGTGCTCGACGAAGCGCTGGATCTCGGTACGGAACCGCCCGCCGACGCGGTTTTTCTCGGTGTGGACAACGGCAGACACGTGTGGGCCGTCTATACGAAAGAGCTGGTCGGCGAGCTCGCGGACCTGCGGATGGTCGGTGCGGTCCTCGACGACACGAGTGCAGGCATGCTGACGACCGCCGTCGCATTGCTCAACTGGCACAACAAGGCTCGGTTCAGCTCGATCGACGGCAGCCCGACGAAGCCCGCCAACGCCGGCTGGTCACGCGTCAGCGAATCGAGTGGTCACGAAGAGTTCCCGCGGTCGGATCCGGCGGTCATCTGCTTGGTCCACGATGGTGCCGACCGCGTTCTGCTTGCTCGTCAAACGGTGTGGCCGTCGACGATGTTCTCGATCCTTGCGGGGTTCGTCGAGGCGGGGGAGTCGTTGGAGACGTGCGTCGTGCGGGAGATCCGGGAAGAGGTCGGTCTCGACGTCACCGATGTTCGGTATCTCGGCAGCCAGCCATGGCCGTTCCCTCGATCGCTCATGATCGGATTCGCAGCAATCGGCGATCCCGATCAGGCGCTTGCCTTTTCCGACGGCGAGATTGCCGAGGCCCACTGGTTCACCCGTGCCGAAGTACGGGAAGCGCTGGCCGCGGGCGATTGGACGTCGTCCGCGGGTGTGCGCCTCTTGTTACCAGGCTCGATTTCGATAGCTCGGGGCATCGTCACAGCGTGGGCGGCGAGCGACTAGGCCAGAGCTGAGATTGCCTGCTTGACCGCTGCGAGCGACGGATTGGTTGCTGTGCTGCCGTCAGCGAATTTCACGGTGGGGACGACGTGGTTGCCCCCGTTGACGCTGCCGACGAAGTCGGCTGCTTCCTGATCCTGCTCGATGTCGACCTCGACATAGCTGATGCCCGCTTCTTTCAGCTGGGTCTTCAGGCGGCGGCAGTACCCACACCACGTGGTGGAGTACATCGTCAATTCAGGCGCGGTAGCAGTCACGGCCCGTACAACGTCGGGTCGGTCTTCGATGTTCCCGATCGGGCGGGCCGAGGTTTCGACCGCGCAGCCGGGGCGGCACACATGTCGGACGGTCCTGCAATGATGGTCGCCATGCCGAGAGAAGCGATCGTTGCCGGGCTCGATCCGGAGCAGTCGGCTGCCGTCCTCGCCCCTCGCGGACCTGTGTGTGTACTTGCGGGTGCAGGCACTGGCAAGACTCGGACGATTACGCACCGCATTTCACATCTTGTGTCGACCGGTCACGTCTCCGCGGGCCAGGTGCTTGCGGTCACCTTCACGGCCCGAGCGGCCGGGGAGATGCGCGGCAGGCTTCGCGCGCTCGGTATCGGCGGCGCAGCGACGCAGGTGCAGGCGAGAACTTTTCACGCTGCCGCACTACGGCAGTTGCGCTACTTCTGGCCGCAAGTCGTCGGCGATGTCCAGTGGCAGTTGCTCGATCGCAAGTTCGGTCTGGTCGGGCAGGCGGCCAATCGGGTCGGAGTGTCGACCTCGACCGAAAGCGTGCGAGATCTCGCAGGCGAAATCGAATGGGCGAAGGCGTCGTTGATCGCGCCCGAGGACTACCCGTCTGCGGTCGCTCGATTACGTCGCGAGATACCGACCGACGCCGCCAAGATCGCTGCCGTCTACGAAGGCTACGAGTCGTCGAAGGTCAGCAACGACGGTGTGATGCTCGATTTCGACGATCTACTACTGCACACAGCAGCGGCGCTGGAGGAGAACGCGGCCGTCGCCGACGAGTTCCGCGATCGGTACCGCTGCTTCGTCGTCGACGAGTATCAGGACGTCACGCCGCTGCAGCAGCGCGTACTCGATGCCTGGCTCGGCGACCGCGACGACCTCACCGTCGTCGGCGACGCCAACCAGACGATCTATTCCTTCACGGGTGCGACGCCGAAGTACCTGCTCGATTTCTCTCGCCGCTTTCCCGAATCGACGGTTGTACGACTGGAACGGGACTACCGGTCGACGCCGGAGGTCGTGTCGCTGGCGAACAGGGTGATCGGGGCCGCCCGCGGTCGAATCGCTGGTACTCGTTTGCAACTGATCGGCCAGCGCCCACCGGGTCCCGATCCGACCTTCGCCGAGTTCGACGACGAACCTGCCGAGGCTGCGGGCGTCGCACGGTCGATCAAGAGGTTGATCGCCAAGGGTGTGCCGCCTGCCGAAATCGCTGTGCTGTATCGGATCAATGCCCAATCGGAGGTGCACGAGCAAGCACTGACCGAACTGGACATCGCTTTCCAGGTGCGCGGTGGCGAAGGGTTCTTCACCCGCTCCGAGGTTCGCCAGGCGGTGAGTGCGCTCAGGCAGGCGGCCGGCCGTGACGACTTGCCGGCCGAGGCAGTCGGTAACGCCTTGGTGTCGGTCGTGCGTGCGGTGCTGGCGCCGCTCGGTCTCACCGCTGCCGAGCCGACCGGTGCGCAAGCGCGCGAACGATGGACATCGCTGACTGCGCTCGTGCAGCTCACGGAAGAACTGACTGCCCACGACGACCAACTCGACCTCGCAGGCCTGCTACGTGAGCTCACCGCGCGCGCTGAAGCACGGCACCCACCGTCGGTACAGGGCGTGACGCTCGCATCGCTGCACGCGGCGAAGGGGCTGGAATGGACTGCGGTGTTCCTCGTCGGGCTGTGCGACGGCACACTGCCGATCGCTCACGTCCTCGGCGATGGTGGCGCTGCGGACGACGAAGCCGCATTGGAAGAGGAGCGGCGCCTGCTCTACGTCGGAGTGACGCGCGCTCGCGAGCACCTGCAGCTGTCGTGGGCGCTCGCTCGCAACGAGGGTGGACGCAAGTCTCGTCGTCGCTCCCGCTTCCTGAACGGTTTGATTCCGGACGACTCACCTGCCGCACGCATCGCACCGCAAGCGTCGTCGCACAACAAGAAGCGACCACGTTGCCGAGTGTGCGGTAAACCGCTCGCCGGAGCGGGCGCGACGATGCTCGGCCGATGCGACGAGTGCCCGTCCAACATCGACATGGAATTGCTCGACGCACTGAAGGCATGGCGTCTGGACAAGTCCCGAGAGCTCAGCGTTCCGGCCTTCGTCGTCTTCACCGACAACACGTTGACGGCGATCGCCGAGCAGCAGCCGCAGGACAATCGTGCTCTAGTCGCGATACCGGGAATCGGCGCCAAGAAGCTCGAACGGTTCGGTCCCGACGTTCTCGCTGTGGTTCGAGGCGAGAAACCGCTTGCGGCAGAAGTTACATAACCGCAGGTCAAAAATAAGTTGTGCAATCTTGGAAGCATTGTTTACTGTAGTAATCACACCTGAGCACGACGCTCGTGTGCGTACGAAGGACATACAGACCTAACCCGAAGGAGGTGGCGAGGAAAATGGGTAATTCACAGCTCGGCGTGACGAAAACCGCTGGCATGAACCATGCATTGCTCGCCGCCCGTGGGACAGCTCTGTGCACCGCAGCTATCGATCCCATCGTCGGTTGGTCCGCCAAGCAAGGCGAAGCAGCCGCTATGGCAGCGGCAGCACCGCACGCAGCAGCTCCGCAGGCATTCCGCCTTCGCTACGCACCACGCGCATCCGTGATCAGAGGCTCGATCCGAAGTCCACTTCGGTAGACAGCTTCAGCGCACTTCTCGGCCACGGATCGCATACGCGAATCGTGGCCTTTTTCTTAGGACATCCAGGTCCTTGGCTCTCGGCACCGGTTCGCATCTCGAGACAGAACTTCGAACCCAGCATCCACAAAATGCCGCACGAGAGCTAAGGAGAACGACGTGTCTACCGCGACAATCCGGACGACATGCCGAGTAGAAATCGAAAGCCGTGTCGTCACAAGCGAATACGCAGCCTTCGGTGCGAACGACGTTGCGGCCCAGCCTCGCTTGGACGAGCTGCCGTGTCGGGTAGCCGACCCGGACCTCTGGTTCGCCGACAGCCCCGCACAGCTCGAGGAGGCGAAGGCGCTCTGCGTCGACTGCCCGATTCGGAAGCAGTGCCTCAGCGCAGCTCTCGACCGCGCCGAGCCGTGGGGTGTGTGGGGCGGCGAGATCTTCGATCAGGGTGCCGTCATCGCACGCAAGCGGCCGCGTGGCCGCCCTCGCAAGATTGCGTGACGATCCGAAAGAGCTCTACCCGCCCGCGGGTAGGGCTCTTTCGTCGTCTTCGGTGAACCCGGGAAGCCAATCGGCCAGAATCCGCATGTACGGGGCTTCGGCATCGAGTTGCGCGCCGATGCCGACACCGCCGAGCAGAACGCGGAAGATCATCAGGTACTCGGGCGGGAGATTCAGCGAACGTGCGGTCTTGAACTGTGAACCGTTGAAATCCGCCGCCGTGCCCGCAACCTTCTGCAGCCACGAGCGCGTGAAATGAAACGATTCGGTCTTGATGGGATCCGTGAAAGGCCTTAGGTACTCGTCGATTTCGCGATCGGTGACCGTGCGGCCCGGGATGACGAAATTGTTGTCGTACAGCAGCTGAGTCAGTTCGTCGAACCGTTCCTCCGATGCGAGACGAACCATCCGGCCGAGCGCGAACGGCAAACCCTTGGGCAGCGGCGCGCACGCTCCGAAGTCGATCACACCGAGACGGCCGTCGTCGAGCAACATGAAGTTGCCCGGGTGCGGATCGCAGTGGAGTAGTCCGACCCGAGTCGGTGAGGAGAATGCGAAGAGTGCGAACAATTCGCCAGCGCGATTACGTTGTTCGACAGTGCCTTTCGAGATGATCGTCGACAGTGGAGTTGCGGTCATCCATTCGGTCACGACGACCTTCGGCGCACTCGCGACAACCTTCGGGATTGCGAAATCGGGATCGCCATCGAACTCTTTGGCAAACGCGCGCTGATTGGAAGCCTCGATGCGGTAGTCGAGTTCCTCCTCCATACGCTCGGTGAGTTCGGCGAGCACTGGCTTGACGTCGGTGCCGGGCATCATCGACGCCATCATCGACGCGAAACGAGACAATGTCTTGAGGTCTGCGCGGAGAGCCTCGTCGGCTCCCGGGTACTGAACCTTGACGGCGACGTCGCGACCGTCTGCCCACACGGCGCGATGGACCTGTCCGATACTTGCCGATGCGGTCGGGGTGTCGTCGAACGATACGAACCGTTCGCGCCACTTCGTGCCGAGCTGTTGATCGAGGACTCGGTGCACCGACTTCGCAGGCAACGGTGGTGCCGCCGCTTGCAGTTTTGTGAGTGCTTCGCGGTATGGCTCGGCGTACTCGTCCGGGATCGCGGCTTCCATGACGCTCAGGGCCTGCCCGAACTTCATCGCGCCGCCCTTGAGTTCGCCGAGAACTTTGAACAACTGATCGGCAGCCTTGGCGGAAAGCTCGGCATTGATTTCGCCACGATCGCCACCCGCGAGCTTCTTGCCGTACCCCACGGCGGCTCGACCCGCGATGCCTAGAGGGATGCTGGCGAGCCTTCGGGTGCGCGTCGAACTCTTGCGCGGAATGTCGGACACCTTCCCATCATGGCTGACCAAGCGCCCGCTCGGCCACCGGGTGTGCCGTTTGCCAGCATTCGCACAGATTGTGACGGGGCCAACGCCGGATGTTTGCCTGGTGTGTCGCGAGGTCGAGTTCCAGCGTGGCGTCGATGCTCGCGGGCAGTTCGCGCGGATGATTCGTCAGAATTGCCTCCAGCTGACCGAGTGCAATCGCGGCTGTTGCCAGCACGGCTGCCGTGCTTGCTCTGCCCACTCGCCCGAGCATCTGTGCCGACAGGTGCGGCCATTCGTTGTCTCGGGCGCAGCGAATGAGGTCTGCGCAGCGCAAACAGCTCGTCTGCCCCGGCACGACAAGTGGGCCGACGATGCCTTTGCCATCGCGAATGCGGACCTGAAGGTGTGGAATGCGGTTGTCGACGAGAGTGCTCACCAGCTGGGGATCTGCAACCAGGTCGTCGGCGAGAACGACGAAATCGACTCGCCACTTTGCGACGTCGTAGCTGACCGTGTTGCCCGACCGGCTCACTCGGACAGCATTGCCAGTCAAGCTGTCGTACAGCGCGTCCGACAACGGACCCCGACCATGGATCCGAATCGCTCTGACAGGCGGCGCGGCCGTCTCGGTTTCGTCGAGCAGACCGACGTCGTCGAGTTCGGCGAGGATTGCCGACATGTCGGCAGGCGCAATGCCGTTCTCGCACGCGCGCCACATGAACTGAGGTCGGGTCACCGTGCCGTCCAGGGCGCGAAGCAACGTGGCGAGGGTCGCCGGGGTGACACCGTCGGGCGGGGTCAGCAGCAGCGCGGACTCGGGGTCCCAGCCGAGCTGCACGCTCGCCCGACGTTGCAGGATGGTCAATCGCGGATCGAGTACGAGGTTGCCGCGGCGGTGCAGTGCCCGGCGGTGCGCGGAATCGGAAACCTGAGAAGACGGCATGGGAGCGAGTATGCGGTGGCGGCGTGTTCCTCAGGCCCTCGCAGAGCGCAGTTATCCCCAGGCGCGGTAGTTATCCACAGGCCCGACTCGCTGCGCGACTATGCCGAGTCGTCCTTCGGCTGCTCGCCCTTCTCGGCGCGTTCGCGCGCTTCGGTCTCCTCGAGCTGCGCCATCGGATCGTCGAATGCGGTCGCCTCGCCGCCGGTCAGGCGCTCGATGAATCCGGTCGGGTTGTCGACGTCCGCAGAGTCGGGCAGCAGGTCGGGGTGGGCCCACACGCCATCGCGAACGTCCGCACCGGCTTCGTCGGTGAGCCTGCGCCACAGCGTCGCCGCTTCGCGCACCTTTCGGGGTCGCAGTTCGAGCCCGACCAGGGTGGCGAAGGTCTGTTCGGCGGGTCCGCCTGTTGCACGACGTCGGCGTAGTGTCTCGCTGAGCGCGGCCGCACCGGGCAAGCGGTCACCGACCGCGTCTGCGACGACCGTCTCCACCCAGCCTTCGATCAACGCGAGCAGGGTTTCGAGGCGTTCGAGAGCTTGCTTCTGTTCCGGCGTCGTCTGCGGTTCGAAAGCACCCTGCTGCAGGATCTCTTCGATCTTCGACGGGTCCATCAGTGCGGCCGGATCGATGCCCGCGGCAGCCTGTTCGATCGCGGAGAAGTCCATCCGGATACCGCGTGCGTAGTCCTCGACGGTGCCGAGGACACGCTGCCGCAGCCAGGAGACGTGATGGAACAGTCGCTGGTGAGCGGCTTCACGAGCTGCGAGGAAGACGAGAATTTCTTGTTCGGGCTGTTCGAGACCTTCGCTGAATGCCGCGATCGCCTCAGGAAGGAGAGCGGCGGTCCCGGTGGGGCCCAAGGGAAGTCCGATGTCGGTCGACGTCAGAACTTCCTTGGCGAGCTGACCGAGCGCCTGACCCAACTGCGACCCGAAGGCCAGACCGCCCATCTGGCCGAGCATCCCGATCATCGGCCCGACGACCTGCTGCGCCTCGGGAGGCAGGCTTGCGGTCCACATGCCCGAGATCTGCTGCGCGACCGGATCGCATAGCCGCTTCCAGGTGTCGAGGGTGTTTTCGAGCCAATCGTTGGGTGTCCACCCGACCGTCTTGGCAGCGCCCGCAGGCAGCGTTGTTGCTCCGTCGAGCCATAGTTCGGCGAGGTGGGCAGCATCGGCAACGGCTTTGGTGGTGCCGGCCGACACCGGTTTGAAGTTCCCGAGTTGCTGGCGGGCCAGTTGCTTCGCCACGTCGTAGTTGACGGGACCGGCGGACGCGCCCGGACCCGCGCCGGCTCCCATGTTGCTCAGCATTGCGCCGAACTGGGACAGCATCTGACCGAGCTGCGCGGGATCGAACCCTTCGAGGCCGAAACCGAACGGGTCCGACGCGCCCTGACCACCGTCGGAACCTTCCCTGCCTTCTTTTCGGTTCCTATCTTTGTCCGGGTCGTTTGGATTCGAAAAGCCGAACGGCACATCGCTCATATCTCAACGGTACAAGGCTGCGCAGCCACATTGCGACGTTGCGATGCGCTGAGGGCGAACAGGGTGTGATCTCGAACGCTGGTTACTCTGGCCAGGTGAATCGACGGATGCTCACCCTCCTTGTGGCTTTGGTGCCTGTTATCGCGCTGGGTGTCCTCGGCAGTGTTCTGACGGTGCCGTACGCAGCGCTCGGACCCGGTCCGACCTTCAACACCCTCGGTGAGGTCGAGCCGGACAAGCCGATCGTCGACGTCGAGGGCGTGCCGCTCGATCCGACGTCCGGCAACCTGAACATGACGACGGTCTCGGTGCGGGACAACCTCACGATCTTCGAGGCGTTCGCGTATTGGGCAAGCGGTCGCCAAGGTCTCGTACCCCGCTCCGAGATCTACCCGCCGGACAAGACGAAGGAAGAAACCGAGGCCGACAACAAAGCCGACTTCGAACAGTCCGAGGACAGCGCCGAGCTCGCCGCCCTGCAATACCTGAAGTACCCGATGAAGTTGTCGATCGGGGGAGTCGGCACCGACGGCCCGGCCAAAGACACGCTGCGGGAGGGCGACGAGCTGATCAGCATCAACGGCGTCGACGTCGCCTCGGTGTGCGGAGTCCAGAAGGCGGTATCAGGTTCCGGTCCCGACAGCGACGCAACCATTCGCTTTCGTCGCGACGGCGTGGATACCTCGGCTGTGGTGAAACTCGGTGCTCGCCCGGGAGACCCGGAGAAGGGCTACCTCGGCATCACCCCGGTCGAGAAGCCGGACGGCCCCGTCGAGGTGACGTTCAACCTCGCAGACGTCGGCGGTCCGTCGGCGGGCTTGATGTTCAGCCTCGCTGTGATCGACAAGATGAGTCCGCTCGAGCTGAGCGGCGGGACGTTCATCGCAGGCACAGGCACCATTGATTCGTGTGGCGCGGTCGGCCCGATCGGTGGCATTCCCTACAAGATGATCGCCGCTCAGGAGGCGGGTGCGAAGACCTTCCTCGTGCCTGCCGAGAACTGCGACGAGGCCAAGCAGCGGGCACCGGACGGTTTGCGGTTGGTGAAGGTGACAACGTTGGACGATGCGGTCGGTTCGCTCGAGGCGATTCGTGACGGTCGGGACGCCCCTGGCTGCTAGGCGGCTACGCCGCTCGTGAGTCCTTTAGGAGGTCGCGCCCTCCTAAAGGACTCACGAGGCGCGAAGCGCCCTACTCGCTTTCGAGCGTCGCGTGCAATGCCTCGACGATGTTGGGCGCGAGGTCGGGATAGGTCAGCAGCTCCAGGTCACCGTAGGATTCGTCCTCCTCGTCGGGCCGAAGCTGCAGCAACGCCAACGACTGACCGTCGCGCAGGACCGCCGCGAACAACCTGCCTGCTCGCCGCTCCGGATGTGCTTCGGCAGCAGCTCGCGCGGCCTCGTCGGCAGCGTCGCGATCCGCAAGCAGCGGCGCGAGTGCCTCGTCGAGGTCGGTTTCGGCTTCGGGCGGAAGCACGACTATCTCCTGAGCAAGCACACACCCGACGACGGCAGGCGGCCATGTCGTCGTTGCGAGGAACTCGTCGAGCGCTCGGCTGCCGCCGTCGATGTCGTGCGGCATCGCTTCCTGCTCGATCGGTGTGATCGACGGTCCGTCGGCCAATTGATCGTGCAGCGCAGGTTCGGCCGCGATGAGGTCGGCCGTCGGTACCAGGGCGAACAAATGGGGCGGTTGGTCCCAGCCTCGTGCGTCGACGTGCTCGGCGACCTCGCGGAGGCAGCGGGCCAAATCATCTTCCGTTGGGCCGAATTGGGTCACGGACGCATCATTTCATCCACGCCGATGCCGCCGTGCGGGCGGCTCCGCGCTGTGCCGAGAGCGAACACCGCACCGCGGGCAGTTGCCGCCGCTCGCCAGCTACGCACTCTTCCGTAGAGTGGGGCGAAACGGTCACGGGAACCCGCGACCGGTAGCGAACGATCGCGACGCGCACTGTGCGTCGCCGAACACTCTGGAGCGTGGCACGTGGGCATGCGGCCTCCCACCGGTTTACCTTCGTTGTCGCGGCGTAGCCGGGTACTTCTGGTGGTTGCCCTGGTGATAGCGGGACTGTTTCTGATCGGTCCCCGAATTGTGGACACCTATACGAACTGGCTGTGGTTCGGCGAAGTCGACTACCGCAGCGTGTACGTGAAGGTGATCGTCACCCGAATCATCTTGTTCCTTGTCGTCGGACTCCTCGTCGGCCTGATCGTCTTCGCGGCGTTGGTTCTTGCCTATCGCACTCGGCCGGTATTCGTTCCGGTCGCAGGTCCGAACGACCCGATCGCGCGCTACCGGACCACCGTGATGTCGCGTCTGCGGCTCTTCGGGCTCGGTATCCCGCTGGTCATCGGTGTGTTGTCCGGGCTTGTCGCACAGTCGAATTGGGTTGTCGTACAGCTGTTCCTCAACGGCACCGAGTTCGGGACAAGAGATCCCCAATTCAACCTCGACGTCAGCTTCTACGCCTTCGATCTGCCCTTCTATCGCATGGTGTTGAACTGGTTGTTCGTCGCGGTCGTCGTCGCGTTCCTCGCAAACCTGGTGACGCAGTACGTCTTCGGCGGTTTGCGGCTGAGTGGGCGTGAAGGTGCGCTGACGCGGTCGGCGCGAATCCAGCTCGCGGTGTTGGCGGGAACGTTCATCCTGCTGAAGGCGATCGCGTACTGGTTCGACCGCTATTCGTTGCTCTCCAGTGACCGTAAGGAACCGACGTTCACAGGTTTGAGCTACACGGACGACAACGCAGTACTGCCTGCGAAGTTGATCCTGCTCTCGATCGCAGTTATCTGCGCCCTTGCTTTCTTTGCCGCGATCTTCCTGCGAGACCTGCGTATCCCGGCAATGGCAACCGCGTTGCTCGTCTTGTCGTCGATCCTGGTCGGTGCGGTATGGCCGCTCGTCGTCGAGCAGTTCTCGGTACGCCCGAACGCCGCGGACAAAGAGCGAACGTATATCGAGCGAAATATTCAAGCGACTCGACTTGCGTACGGGATCACCGACGACAAAGTCACCTACGAGGACTATTCGGGCGTCGCAACGAAGAACCCCGCAACCGTTCCCGCGGATATCACGACGATCGCCAATACCCGTCTGCTCGACCCGAACGTGCTCTCGCGCACCTTCACCCAGTTCCAGAACCTGAAGAACGTCTTCGGCTTCCCGGCGACGCTCGACATCGACCGCTACAACATCGACGGCAAATTGCAGGACTACGTGGTCGCCGCACGTGAACTGTCGCCGAAGAACTTCCAGGACAACCAGAAGGACTGGATCAACCAGCACACCGTCTTCACACACGGCAACGGCTTCATCGCGGCGCCGGCCAACAGGGTCAACGCCGCGCCGACGTCGGATGCGAGTGCGAACAACGACAGCGGCTACCCGATCTTCACCGTCAGTGACCTCGCGACGCAGAAGTCCGGCGATCAGATCATCAAGGTCGACCAGCCTCGCATCTACTACGGCGAAGTCATCGCAGAGAACGATCCCGATTACTCCATCGTGGGCAATTCCGAGGGTTCGCAGCCTCGTGAATACGACAGCGACACCGAAAGCTCGACGTACGCCGGTTCGGGCGGTGTCCCACTGGGCAATTGGATCAACCGTCTCGCGTTCGCCGCGAAGTACACCGAGCGCAACATTCTGTTCTCAGGTGTGATCGGACCGGAATCCAAGATCATCTTCAACCGCGATCCGCGGGAGCGGGTGCAGGCAGTCGCGCCGTGGCTGACCACGGACGGCGATTCCTACCCGGCCGTCGTCGACGGCAAGATCGTCTGGATCGTCGACGCCTACACCACCCTGGACGCATATCCGTATGCGCAGCGCAGTTCGCTGGAAGGCCTGGTAGAGGACAGCATCGATCAGAACACCGGACGCCTGCTGCCTCGAAAAGAGGTGTCCTACATCCGCAACTCGGTGAAGGCGACCGTCGACGCATACGACGGCACCATCAAGCTCTACGAGGTGGACAAGAACGATCCCGTCCTCAAGGCGTGGATGGGAGTCTTCCCGGATGCCGTCACGCCGGAAAGCGAGATCAGTCCCGAACTGCGAGCGCACTTCCGGTACCCGGAAGACCTGTTCAAGGTGCAGCGCGAAATGCTTGCCAAGTACCACGTCGACGATCCGCGAGAGTTCTTCACCAACAACGCCTTCTGGTCGGTGCCGAGCGATCCGACGATCGACTCGGGCGGTGCGGGCAATCAGCCGCCGTACTACGTGTTGCTCGGTGATCCGGAGACGGGCGAGCCCTCCTTCAATCTCACCAGCGCGATGGTCGGCTATAACCGAGACTTCCTGTCGGCCTACATATCGGTGAAATCGGACCCCGACGGGTATGGGCAGTTCACCGTCAGACAGTTGCCGACCGAGTCTCAGACACAGGGACCCGGTCAGGCGCACAACTCGATGACGACCAACACCGACGTGTCGACCGAGCGAACGCAGATCGTCGGATCGAACCGGATTCTCTACGGCAACCTGCTGACGCTGCCGATCGGTGACGGCGGGATCCTGTACGTCGAACCGCTGTATACGGAACGACTGGCTCAGGGCAACGCAGCGACGTTCCCGCAGTTGTCCAGGGTCCTGGTGAGTTATCGAGACAACGGCATCATCAAGATCGGCTACAAGCCGACCCTGAAGGCAGCATTGGACGTCGTGTTCGGTGAAGGTATCGGTGCCGCGGCGACAACGCCGGGTGGTGATGCGAGCAGCGAACCGCCCGCCGTCGGTGTTCCGCCGGTAGTTCCTCCGACGACACCCGAAGGTGGGACGCCGCCGCCGGCAGGTACGCCGCCGCCGTCGGGGAATCTGCAACAGGCCGTCGTCGATCTTGATTCGGCGCTGGAGAACGTCCGCAACGCTCAACGCAGCGGTAACTTCTCCGACCTGGGTACGGCGTTCGACAGGCTGCAGCAGGCGATCGACGCCTACGAGGCCGCGGGAGGCTAATCGAGTACGACGCACGCGCTGTCAGCCACTTCGGCTGGCAGCGCGTTTGTCGTTATGTGCCCCAGGGGACGTCGAGCGCATAGGTGTGCAGGCAAACAAGCGGCCCCAGACCTGCACATCTATGCACTCGATGCGG
The DNA here is from genome assembly GCF_043944905.1 of Antrihabitans spumae. NCBI lineage: Bacteria > Bacillati > Actinomycetota > Actinomycetes > Mycobacteriales > Nocardiaceae > Antrihabitans > Antrihabitans spumae. Next base: position 23,862 of record NZ_JBIMSN010000138.1, on the reverse strand, counting down.
CCCGAGTTTCGCTGTCAGCGAAACGAAAGGCTCTGTTCCGCAATCGATTTGCCTTTGCGCTCCACCTGCCTGTAACGTTGGGTTTACCGACGCGGGGTGGAGCAGCTCGGTAGCTCGCTGGGCTCATAACCCAGAGGTCGCAGGTTCAAATCCTGTCCCCGCTACTACAGATCAGGCCAGGTGACACTCGTCACCTGGCCTGATTTTTGTCTTCATCCGCTGTAGCGCTCGGCAAGTCCGACACCTGTCTGCACTTCCGGGGGCGATTTGCATATGCATCCGAACTCGCTGTACCGTTCGGTCTCACCACCGCGGGGTGGAGCAGCTCGGTAGCTCGCTGGGCTCATAACCCAGAGGTCGCAGGTTCAAATCCTGTCCCCGCTACTAAAGAGAACGGCTCCGGAAGACTTTGTCTCCGGGGCCGTTTTCGTTGTGTGCCCAGCACCCTGGTACCCAGCGTCCTCTACCCGGCAAATGCCGCAAACTTGACTGTGCCGCTGCGGCATACTTCAGACTGGCAGTCGGTACTGCGCACCTTGCGTAGTCGACCGCAGGGGAGGAGTGGCTGCCGTGGGCTGGAGTACCCGCCAGCTCGCCGAGCTCGCCGGCACGACACTGCGGTCCGTTCGGCACTACCACGAGGTCGGTCTGCTCCCCGAGCCGGAACGAGCACCGAACGGGTACAAGAGCTACGGAGTCGCACATCTCGTCCGGTTGTTGCGGATCAGGCGCCTGGTGGACCTCGGCTTCTCGTTGCCCCGCATCGCTGACATGGGCGCTGCCGACGAGCGTCCCGACGAGGCGTTGCGGGCGTTGGATGCCGAACTGGCCGCGACCATCGAGCGATTGCAGCGCGCACGTGTCGAGGTTGCCCGGTTGTTGGGCGCCTCGGCCCCGACCGACCTACCTCCGGAGTTGGCGATGGCGGCGGCCGATGCCGATCTCACCGATGCCGACCGTACGTTCGTCGTTGTCATGTCACGGGTGCTGAGCCCGGCTGCCCTCGCCGCCTATGCGCGAATGCTGCGGTCGCCCGATGTCGTTCCTGCCGGTCGCGAACTCGACAACCTGCCAGCAGACGCGGACGAAGGGACCCGACGTGAACTGGCCGCTCGGCTGCTGCCTCAGATCCGCGATCTCTACACCGAGTATCCGGACCTACTTGACGCCGGTGCCGTCGCAAACGCGTCGACGGCCGCACATGCGGTCGACGTGGCCGTCACGGACCTCTACAACTCCGCCCAGCGCGACGTCATGCGGCGCGTCGGGCAGCAGCTTCGCGACAGTGCAAAGGCCTTGTCGTGACCAGTCGATCCCCGAGAGATAGGAGTCGCCCAACAATGAGTTCGTCGACGACAGGCCGACGTGGCCACAAGCGGACGTCATCCCTGGCCGTGGCTGTTCTGCTGGTGCTCGGTCTCGCTGCGTGCAGCGACGGCGAGTCTGTGGACACGGCCGCGAACCTGCAACGTTTCTACGATCAGGAGTTGGCGTTCGGCTCATGCGATGGCTACGCGACGACCGCTGCCGACGCGCAAGCTTTCGCCGTCAGTCCAACGGCCCAATGTGCGCGACTGGAAGTGCCGCTCGACTACGACGACGCTGCGGGCCGACCGCGCAGATCGCCGTGCTCAAAGTGCCCGCGCGAGGCGAACCGATCGGGTCGCTGCTGATGAATCCCGGCGGACCCGGCGGGCCGGGTATGAGCATGGCCGCAGCGGCAACGAAGACACTCGCCGACAGCGCTGTCACCGAGAAGTTCGACCTGATCGGGTTCGATCCGCGCGGGGTCGGCGCCTCCACGCCGGCAATCGACTGCTTCACCGACGCTGAGATCGATGCTGGCGAAAGCACGACCTCGGTGGTGGTAGGCGCAGGAACACTGACCGAAGAGGACACCCGCCGCATCGTCGACCGGTGTGCAGATGGATCCGGCGGTAGGGACGTGCTCGCCCATGTCGGTACCCGGGATGCTGTGCGAGACATGGACATTCTGCGTGCGGTGCTCGGCGACGACAAGCTGAGCTACCTGGGTCAGAGCTACGGAACCCGTCTCGGCGCGGTGTACGCGGAGATGTTTCCGCAGAACGTACGAGCTCTGGTCCTCGACGGTGCCATCAATCCGCGCGCAGGCACCGACGACCGTCGAATCTCGCAGTGGACCGCCTTTCAGCGGTCCTTCGACGCAATGGCCGCGGACTGCGCGACCCGGCCGGACTGCCCGTTGGGTACCGACCCGAGCAAGGCGACCGAGAAGTTTCAGAGCATCGTCAGGCCGCTGGCCGAGCGGCCGATAGTCAACGCCAACGGAACGAAACTCGACTTCAACGCCGCGTACGGCGCGGTTACCGCAGGGCTGTACACGTCCGCGGTCTGGCCGAAGATCATCGAAGGTATCGCCGAGATCGAAACGGGCCGAGGCGACACACTGCTTGCGTTGGGCGCCGCCTTCGCGGGTCGCGATGCCGACGGGCGCTACGCCAACTTCAGCGAAGCCGTCTTCGCGATCAACTGTCTGGACGAGCAACGTCATACCCCCGCAGAGGAGACCGACCTCAAACGCCGCATCCAGGAAGTCGCGCCCTACACCGACTCGGGGCAGGGTCCTGACGGTGCGCGGGATCCGTGTGAGTTCTGGCCGGCCGAACCGACTCTCGGCTACCCGTACGCGACGGACATCGAGGGCTTGCCCGAGACGTTGACGATCTCGATCACCGGTGATCCGTCCACGCCGTACGCGGGCGGGCTCAGCCTGGCCGAGACCCTCGGCGGTTCGGTACTGACCGTCGACGGCGAACAGCACACGATCGCCTTCGCAGGCACCGACAAGTGTGTGAACGACATCGTGGCCGACTACCTGATCAACCTGAAGACCCCTCCGGAGGATGCCCGGTGCTCGTTGTGAGTACACGCGATATGTAGACGGCCTGACCGATCACCAAGCAGGTTGCGAACGGTTCGTGAATGGGCGGCACGTCGTCGACCGTCGTGGGTGAGGTCTTCGGAACCAGTTGTGCCAGATCAGCTCCGGTACGCGCGACCACTCGACGCGCGGCGCCCGCGTAGGTGGCGGCTGTATCTGCGCCGTCGCTGACGGCGTGGAGGTGGTCGACAAGTCGTGCCATGGCCTCGTCGTCACCTGCGGCGGCGTCGATCAGTGACAGGCCGGCGTCGACGGCGGTGGCAGGCAGTCGACGGACGGAGTCGAGGCAGCTGAACCACACCTCGTCGCCGGACGGCGCGACCGTGCGCTGCGTGAGGTGCCGCAGGACGGTCCCGTGTTCGACGAGCAGCCCGAGCCACGCCCGGGCGAGCACCCGCGCCGTCGTCGGATTCCAGGACGCGCTGCGAGACGGAAGGTGGTAGACCGGATCGCCTGCAGCGGTCGTCGCGACAGTCGCACGAGCAGCGTGCGTCGAATCCAGCATGGCGACGGCACGGATCGCCCGCTCGCCAGCCTTGCGATCGGAGTCGACGGCAACGTCCTGCACAGCTTGCTGCAGTATCGAGGTCGCCAGAAATTGCTCGCTCGGTGCGAGAAAGCCGACGTGCTGCAGCACCTTCTCGGCGATTCTGCTGTCGATGCCGATTCCTGGATCGACGGCCGTCGTCGACGTGATCTCGTGGCGATCGGCATCGATCGGCCGCGGCGTCGACAGTCGCCCCCCGACCAGTGTCGGCTTGTTGGTGGGGCCGAATCTGCCACGGGCCGAGGGATTTCCGCCGAGGAGCAGAAGTTGGTCGGACAGCAGCAACGGCATCCCGCGAGCTGCCTGCAACGACGAGATCAGGTCGTCGGAGTTGTCGTGTCGATCGAATTCGAGGACACGCGATCGGCTGCGAGGATGCCAAAAACCGATCCGCGCCAACGCAGCTACTCGCTGCGCAGCGTGCAGCGGGTGCCGCCGGATCGACTCGTGTGCCATCGCTGTCCTTCGGTCGACTGTGCCGTCAACCTAGCGACCGCCGATGCCGTGCCGTGAACCAACTCGAGATCGACGAGGAAACAGCATCCGAACGGCCGGCGCCGTTACTACGGGTCACACAGTGCAGAGTGGCCGAATGTCGGTGGCTCCGCCTGGCGTCGGCGCGGTGAGAACGAGGCACGAGTTGTAGCCGCGGTCTTCTACGACCGATCGAATCTTCTGCCATTGCGCGGCGTCTACAGCCGGCGACCGCGACAGGACGAAACCTGCGGAGCGGCCCGGGTTACCGACCAGTGCCCACGAGTAGTCGTCGGCGATGTAGGTGACGATGTAGTTGGGCGGTCCGTCGGCGGAATTTTGCAGCGGTATCTGCGGAAAGCTCACGTGCAGTTGTGCATTGGTGATCGGGTCGGTGACGCGCGCGTTGCCGACGATGCGATTGGTCTGCCCTGTCCACGTGGTGCAGGTGTTCTCTACCCGAACGTTGGTCGGATCGATGAGTTGGTAGTTGGCTTTCGTGTCGCGGGCACACACCAGGTTGAACGGCTGGGGAACGGCGGCTACCTGATTCCAATCACCAAGATAGCGTTCGACATTCAACGAGGCTATCGGCGCAAGTGGTTGCCCCGCTGCCGTTCCCGGCGCTGCGGAGGCGGTCGGGGCGGCAGCGAGCGCGGCACCGATCAGTACGGCACCGGCCACGGCCAGCCCTCGAATGCGCCGAAACCGTTGTGCTGAATCGACTTTCGGTGACAGGTTCACGTTGCTCGAACTCCTTCTCGTTGTGTTGGAACGGGATCGATCGAATTCGGCCACCAGATGCGGGGACCGATGAGGGTGAAGAGGGCAGGAACCACGACGGTTCGAACGACGAACGTGTCGAGCAGAATGCCAAGGCCGACAACGATACCGAGCTGGGTGAGGGTGATCAGCGGGAGTACGCCGAGCACGCAGAACACCGCCGCCAGCACAATTCCCGCGCTTGTGATCACCGCGCCGGTCGATGCGACAGCCCGCACGATTCCTGTCCTGGTGCCATGGGGCGGTGTTTCTTCGCGTGCGCGGGTCACCAGGAAGATCGTGTAGTCGACGCCTAGTGCGACCAGGAACAGGAAGGCGAACAGCGGGACGTTGGTGTCGAGTGCCGGAAATCCGAAGACGTTGGCGCTGACCCAGCTGCCGATACCGAGCGCGGCCAACGCGCTGAGCACCGTTGTCCCGACCAGGACCAAAGGCGCTGCGAGAGCACGCAAGAGCAGGACGAGCACCGCGAGCACCTCGAGGAGGATGAGAGGTATCACCACGCTGCGGTCTCTACTGGCGGCGTCACGAGTGTCCAATGCTTTGGCGTCGCTACCACCAACGAGTGCGTCGGCGTCGGGAATGTTCGCGAGTTCCGACCGCATCGCTGTCACGACGTCGAATGCGGATTCGGACGCTGGTGGCGCTGTGGTGACGACGGACCATCGGGTGAGGCCGGTATCGGAGCGGCCGACCTCGGTGGCGGAGACGACGCCTGCGGTCGAGTCGAGCGCGCGCTGCACGTCCGCCGCCGCCGACGTTCGCGCGACGACAACCGCCGGATCGGAGCGGCCGGCGGGAAAGTGCGCCGCGAGAGTGTCCAAGCCATCGACCGATTCGGCGGTGACGCGGAACTGGTCGCTCTGCGAAAGCCCGATCTGTGTGCCGAGCAGGGCCACAGCGCACACCGCGAGAGCGCCGATCGATGCGACCGCAACTGTTGCCGGGCGCCGCGCAACGCCTGTAGCGACGCGGAACCACACGCCGTCGGTCGTCGTATCGCGGTCGCCGATTCGAGGCACGTAGGGCCAGAACAGCTTCTTTCCGCACAGTGCGAGCGCAGGTGGAAGCGCGAACAGCACGAATACCGCAGCGACGATCAGTCCGGCGGCCGCACATGCTCCGAGGCTGCGAGTGCTCGGTACCGAGGCGAGCAGCAAGATCAGAAGTGCGAGAACCACGGTGGCATTGCTTGCGACGATCGCCGGCCCAGCGCGGCGCACGGCATGACGCAGCGCGGTTCGATGGTCGGCTTCATGCCGCAGTTCTTCGCGATAGCGGGACACAAGCAGGAGCGCATAGTTGGTCCCCGCGCCGAAGACCAGCACGCTCGTGATGCCCGTAGTCGAGCCGTCGAAACTGACTCCGGTGAGCTGCGCAAGGGCGGTGCCGATACTGGATGCGAGGCGATCGGCGACCCCGACGACGATCAGGGGCACCAGCCAGAGAATCGGCGACCGATAGGTGACGATCAGCAGCGCCGCGACGACCAGAGCGGTTACGCCGAGCAATGTCACGTTGGCACCGGAGAACGAGTTCGCGATATCCGCACCGAAGGCGGGTCCGCCGGTGACCTGCATGGTCAGATCGTTTGGCTGATTTTCTGTTGCCGCAGAACGAAGTTCGGTGACCAGGTCGCTGAGGTCGAAGCCGGACAGCTCGGCATCGATCAGGACCGGTGTGATAGCGGCTCGCTTGTCGGGCGCCGTCTCCAGTGGGACCGCCGCGACGTCCAATGCCGGATCGACGGATCGATCGACGGCGCGCATACGATCGCGGGCCGCGGCGGCGGAGGCAAGATCCGGATCGGTGAGTTCGCCGCCGTCGGACCGGCTGACCACAAGAACAACAGGTGCGACGGCCGAGTTCGGGAACTGTTCGAGCGCGTCGTCGACGAAGGCGGAATCGGCCGACGTCGGCAGTGACGTCGGCGACTGACCCGCGGAGTCGTTGGCGCCGATCCCGCCGATGAGCGCGCCGGTCAGCACGAGAAGCGCGATCAGTATCGCCCAGGACCTGCGTCCGGTCACTGCTGCCGCTACTACGTCCCAGGGGGAGGTGCGATTGCCCATGGCTGAAAGAATCTCATTTACTTAAATATTAAGCAAATTAATCATCATGTGAGACCGTAAGCGGTGCAGGCGCTAGTCTTGCGCGTGAAACAGGAGGGACGGTGACGCAGTGCGCGAATCGCTGGTGACGGATATTTCAGCCGACGTTCGTGCCATGGCGGCGGTGTCCGAACAGATAGGCCAGGTCTTCGCCGCCCAACACGATCTGCGTGCCAACGACTTTCGAGCCCTGCTGCACATCATGGTCGCCGATGTGGAGGGCGCGCCCCTGACGGCGGGCGATCTTGCCCGCCTGCTCGGGATGTCCTCTGCCGCGATGACCTATCTGGTCGAACGCATGATCACCTCGGGCCATATTCGACGCGAAGCAGACGCATCGGACAGAAGAAAAGTGATCCTCCGATACGACGATCACGGCATGGAGGTTGCGCGGGGGTTCTTCACGCCACTCGGTGTGCGTACCCGCATGGCTCTGGCGGACCTGCCCGATGCCGACCTTGCAACCGCGCATCGCGTTTTTGTGGCACTCATCGAGTCCATGCGTGCGCACTACGAAGAACTGGGTGGCGCTGCGCCCCGGAAGACCTGAGCGCACGTGGTCGGCGAGAGAGCTACACAGATCGACTAGCTCGGAACCCCGGCGGCGGCCGCCAGCGCTGCAAGCGAATTCTCGAACGCCTGTCGCGCTCGTTCGACCGGAGGATCGAGCTCGCGGTCCGCGTGGAACCCGAAGTACACGGTGCCGTCGTAGGAGAACGCGCCGACGTTGAGTCCCTGATCGGACGGGTTGAGCGGCACGATCGGATACATCTCGAGGACCCGAGAACCGTTGAGGTACAGGGGAGCGGTTGGACCGGGCACGTTGGAGACGACCAGGTTGTGGGACGGAAAGTCGATACCGACACTGAGCACGGTGGTCAACGCAGGTGACAACAACGGCGGTGCCATACCGCCTGCGACGACGAAGATCGCACCGGCCATGACGCCGCTTGCACTCTTCAACTCGTCCATTCGCCCCGAGATCATGGCGATGCGTTGCAACGGATCCGGCTCGCTCACCGGCAGTTCGACTATCACCACCGATATCCGGTTGCCGCCGACATCACCTTCGCGGCGGATGCTCACCGGAACCAGTGTCGTCGGTTCACGTTCCAGCGAAGCCGGGTCCACCCCTGCTGCGTCGAGGTATTCCGCGACCATTCCCGACACGATCGTCAGCAATACGTCGTTGATCGTGTGTCCGGTCGCCGTGCTGATCGCCTTGAGCAAATCCAAAGGCGCCGAGGTGCATTCGTAGGATCGGTTCGCGCTGATCGTGTGATTGAACGGCGTTGCGACCGCAGGTTCGCGACTTCTGAGCAATTCCCGCAACACCTGGCCGGCCTCGCGCAGGTCGGCCGCCGCGATAATCGGTGATGTCTCCAGCACGCGTGACGTGCCTTCGACGACGAGTGCCTGAGCCTTCGACAGTGGTTTGAGAGTGAACCGCCGCGCCTGCCTCGCGAGCAGACCGGGTCGCTCCTCCTCGGTGGTCGGGACCGGTTCCACCGCTTCGGCTTCCGGGCCGAGGTCGAGGACGACCATCCCGATGCCGAGGGCCGAGCTACCGTCGACGAGCGCGTGATGCATCTTGATCAGCAACGCCAACCGCCCGTCGGCCGACCCTTCGATCAGATGCAGTTCCCAGAGCGGGCGGGATCGGTCGAGGCGGCGCGACATCTCGTTGCCGACCTGGCGCATAAGTTCGGCACGGCCGCCAGGGGAGGGAAGCGCTGAGGTTCGGATGTGCCATTCGACGTCGAAATTCTCGTCGTCGACCCACACGGCGTTCGACAGTCCGGTCCGACCTTCGTCGAGGCGTTGGCGGCAGCGCGGCACGAGATGTATTCGCTCGCGGAACCTTTGGCAGATCGCGTCGTAGTCGACGCCGGACCCGCGCTCGATGAAGACCAGGCTGCCGATCGTCATGTTGACCGGCCCTGCCTCGCCGACCAGCGACGATCTGTCCATGGGTGACAACGCATCCGACATCGGCGCCTCCTGGTGCGAGAAGTCGAACGTATCGTCGCACGAAGGCGCGGGTCCCGGACCAAGATCAAAGGAGCCGGGGCGCAGGCAGTGGCCTTGCTCGATTGCTCCCGCTCAGTACAGCGGATCGTGACGAATGTTCTCCGTCGGAGTTCCGCCTGCCATCAATCTGAATTTCGTCGTTTGGATCATCGACGGCGATCCGGCGATCTGGATGTCACGGTCTTCCCAAGAACCAAGGCTGGCAACGACTTTGCCGATCTGGCCGGTCAAGCGAGTCGACATGCCCGCCGGCGCGTTTCGGAAATCGTCGACGTGCCACCACGGGTTGTCTTCGCTCTCGGTGACGGGTGTGACTGTGAGCCAAGGGTTGTCGAGCTGTAGTTCCCAGAGCGCTTCGAGGTCGTACAGGTCGCAGGGGTGATGGCCACCGACGAACAGGTGCACCCTTCGGCTCGTCGTCCATTCGGCCAGTTCGAGAACCTGGGCGCGCAGGGGAGCGATGCCGGTTCCGCAACCGATCATCAGCAGGTCGCGGGCCGGATTCGCCGGTACGCCGAGTGCGCCTAGCGGTGAACCGAGCAGCCATTGCTCGCCCACACTCGTGTGGCCGACCATCGACGGGCTTACCCAGCCGCCGGTGACCCCACGCACATGGAATTCGACGATGCCGTCGCGGTTCGCGGGATTGGCAGGCGACATGTAGCGCCACATCCGGGGCCGTGACGGGATCTGCACACTTACGTACTGACCGGCGCGATAGTCCATCGGTTGGTTGAGCTTCAGCCTGATGACGGACAGATTGCGGAGCACCCTGCGGTTCTCGATCACCGTTCCACCCCAGACCGCGGGGTTGGTGTCGTCGTCCGCGGCACCGATCATGGTCGACGCGATGACGCCGATCGCGTCGTTCCACGCCTTGTCGACGTCGTCGGTCCAGATCTCTGCGCCCGCGAAGTTCCTGAGCGCCTTGATCAGCGAGAGCCCGACCGCGGTGTAGTGCGCGGCCTGGGTGCCGTACTTACGGTGATCGCGTCCGAGTTGGGCGAGGAACGGCAGCAGCGTGTCCGGATCTTCCAAGCGATCGACCACGTAGGCGAGCGCGCGAAGGAGACGGTCGCGCTGAGTCTCCATGGCTGCGGGAAAGAAGTCGCGCGCCTCGGGGTAGTCGGTGAAGAGCGTCGCGTAGAACGAGCTGGTCAGCCGTTCGGGGCCGCCGTCGACCGCCGCGACAGCTTTGAAAGTCGTCCGGACCAGAGAGATAGTTTGCGAGTCCATTGTTAACCCCGTTCCGCGCTCGATCACCCACATGGGCGGTGTGGGTGGCGCGATCCCCCGGACGTCCACCGTTACTCGACGCGCGGGAGTGGCCTATGCCACACCCAAGTAAGAGTGTGACACATTCGTGACCTTTTCGATACTCGGTCGGAGTAACAAACCAATCAGTCCGATGGCCTGGAATGTCTGGAATGTCTAGAGATGGTCGGCGCCCGCCATCCACAATTGCTCCGTGATGTCGTGAAACACCACCAGCGAGAGCGGGTCGTCCTTCCGCATCAACACCGACTCGCTCGCCACCGCGCGCACAGCCGAGCCGTCGACGTGCCGCAGCGTGATGACGCGCCCACGGTGGCCGCACATAAGGCTGCTCGTCGCGGTCCGAGGTGCGTCCGCAGTCTCCATGACGGTCTCGATCGGTTGGTCGTGCAACACCGTTGTCTCGTAGCCGAGCATCTCTTCGAATGCGGGATTGGCATGCACGATCACACCGTCGTAGCTGACGGCAAGCAGAGGGACTGGGAGTCTGTCGAGCAGGACGAGTGCGGGCAGCTGCGCGAGGTAGCCCTGCGGTGTATCCGGATGTGGTCCTCTACGCTCGCGCACGATGTCGGGTCCTTGCTGCGATGGTGCATTCGGCCGCGAGACTCGCCGCGTACTGCACGATTGAACACGTTCGGTGTCCAGCTCCTTTATGTGGTCGACTGTACAACTTGTTACGTCACCCATGACTGGAAGAAACAGGTCCGAAAGGAATGCGAAGAATGATTCGGACTGGTCGGAGGTTGGCGGACGGACGTGAGATTCTCTATTTCGACGCGGTCCAACACACGCGCCCCGATTCGATCGATGTCAGGCAATTGCCGGATCGCAATGTCAATTCCGAAATACGATTCGATCGCCTTCTCGGGGAATGGGTCGTAATCGCCGCACACCGCCAAACCCGAACACAACTGCCGGACCGGACACAATGTCCCCTGTGCCCGTCGCGCCCGGGCAGTCCGACGGAAATTCCGGCGTCCGACTACGAGGTTGTCGTTTTCGAAAACCGCTTTGCTGCCCTCCCCGGCGTATCGACCGACTCGTCCGCCCTCGCCGACCACGTCGCTGGTTCGGCGCCAACCAGCCCGACAGAAAAGTCCGGCAGGTCCGAGGTGGTGTGCTTCTCGAGCGAACACGACACGACCTCCGCGCAACTCGGCGTCGAGCGCACCCGCATGGTGATCGATGTGCTCGCGGAACGGACCACGGCGCTGCGGGCGATGCCCGCGATATCGCAGGTGTTCTGTTTCGAGAACTTCGGCGCAGAGATCGGGGTGACCTTGTCGCACCCGCACGGACAAATTTATGCGCTTCCGTTCACCAGTCCACGTGCGACAAAGATCGAAGCCAACGCACGGCGTTATCGCGACGAGCACAACCGCAATCTGTTCGGCGATATGTTCGCGGCCGAGCGGGACTCCGGTGTACGAGTTGTGTGCGCGAACGACGAATGGACGGCATTCGTGCCGACCGCTGCGCGCTGGCCGTACGAGGTGTTGTTGTTTCCGAATCGCCGCGTCGCAGACATTCCAGAACTCGACGACCACGCGCGCACCCGTTTCGCCGAGTTGTATCTCGATGTACTCGGTCGATTCGAGCGGCGTTTCGACGAGCCGATGCCGTATATCGCTGCGTGGAATCAGGCGCCGAAGGGTGCGGAGGACTTCTGGTGGCTGCATCTGCAGATCTTCTCGATTCGGCGCGCGCCGGGAAAGCTCAAATATCTGGCAGGCGCAGAATCGGGTATGGGCGTTTTCATCAGTGACACGACACCGGAGAACGTCGCAGCCGAACTTCGCGCGGTGACGCCATGACCTCGGATCCCGAAGCGGCCGCTGCCTTCGCGGCGGCGTTCAGCGACAGTGCCGATGGCAGGTGGGACGCTCCCGGCCGGGTCAATCTGATCGGCGAGCACACCGACTACAACCGCGGTTACGCACTTCCTATCGCGCTGCCCCAAGTTGTGCGCTGCTACGCCGCGGTTCGAGCCGGCGACCGGGTACGCGTGGCATCGCAGCAGTATCCGGGTGAAGTCGTCGACGCGTCGATCGCGGAACTCGGGCTTGCGAACATCGACGGCTGGGCACGGTATCCGCTCGGCGTCGTGCACGAGTTCGTGCGCCGCGGTCACTCGATCGGAGGTATCGACCTACTGCTCGACAGCGATTTGCCGATCGGGGCGGGTGTCTCGTCTTCCGCCGCAGTCGAATGTTCTGTCGCGCTTGCCGTCTCGGATCTGTTTTCCCTCGGCACTACGCGCGAAGAACTCGTCGACATAGCGCACACGGCCGAGAACTTCTACGTCGGCGCACCGACCGGGAAACTCGACCAGTCCGCGGCGATGCACTGCACGACGGGCCACGCGATGCTTCTCGACTTCGCCGACGATCACCGCACGCAGGTGCCGTTCGATCTTGCCGAGCGAGGACTTGCACTGTTGATCATCGACACGATGACCAAACACGAACTCGCCGCGGGCGCCTACGCCGAGCGCCGATCGGAATGCGAACGGGCCGCGGCGCTGCTCGGCGTCGGGTCGCTGCGGGAGGTGACCAACACCGACGATCTGGCCGGACTGCCAACCCTGCTCGAGCGCAGAGCACGACACGTCGTCACCGAAAGTGCTCGGGTGCTCGCAATCGCGGATGCGCTGACAACACGCGCGGACCCTCGCATCATCGGGCCGATGCTCGCCGCGGGGCATGCCTCGCTCCGCGACGATTTCGAGGTCTCCACGCCCGAACTCGACACCGCGGTCGACGTCGCGACCGCAGCGGGCGCCCACGGTGCTCGCCTGGTCGGAGGTGGTTTCGGAGGTAGCGTCATCGCGCTGGTCGAGGTGGCCGACGTCGCTGCGATCGACCACGCTGTCACAGCGGCATTCCGATCCGCCGGGTTTGCCGATCCGCGAACACTCGTTGCAGCGGCAGCGGCGGCCGCCCGTCGTGTTCGATAGCGACCGGGGTGGGGTATGGCGGGGGGTGGGGGTCACTGGCAATATTCACGAGGCGTGCGTCACACACACCGAGGAGCCTTAATCGATGATCAGCACAATGCAGGACGAGCCGCTGTCTCTGGCGACACTGCTGAAGTACGGCACTACCTTTCACAGCGATTCCGAAGTCTCCACGTGGACGGGTACCGACCTGCGACGGATGACGTACGGCGAACTCGGCGTCGAGGCTGCCAAGCTCGCCAACGGCCTGCGTGGACTCGGCGTCGGCGAGGGTGATCGCGTCGCCACCTTCATGTGGAACAACAACGAGCACATGGCTGCCTACGGTGCCGTTCCGGCGATGGGCGCCGTTCTGCACACGCTGAACATTCGGCTGTTTCCCGAGCAGCTGATCTTCGTGGCAAACCACGCGGAGGACAAGGTCGTCATCGTCGACGGCACCCTGATACCGCTGCTCGGCAAATATCTGCCGTCGCTGAAAACGGTCCAGCACGTGATCGTGGCCAACGGCGACGCAAGTGCGCTCGAGGCACCCGCCGGTGTCGAGGTGCACTCCTACACCGACCTGCTCGCGGCACAGCCGGACACCTTCGAGTGGCCCGAGATCGACGAACGAGCCCCTGCAGCAGCGTGTTACACGTCCGGGACGACCGGCGATCCCAAGGGCGTCGTCTACTCACACCGGTCGATGTACCTCCATTCGATGCAGGTCTGCACGTCCAACGGCATGGCGCTCTCCGACGCGGACAAGACGCTCGCGATCGTTCCGATGTTCCACGCCATGTCGTGGGGTCTGCCGCATGCGGCGCTGATGGTCGGTGCATCGCTTGTCATGCCCGACCGCTTTCTGCAGCCCGGCCCGATCGCCCAGATCCTTGCCGCCGAGAAGCCGACGTTCGCCGCTGCGGTTCCGACCGTATGGCTCGGTCTGCTGCAACACCTGGATGCGAACCCGCAGGACATCACCCATCTGCGCAACGTGGTCGTCGGCGGCTCGGCAGTTCCGCCGTCGCTGATGCATGCGTTCAAGGAAAAGCACGGCGTCGACATCCTGCACGCGTGGGGCATGACCGAGACCTCGCCGCTCGGTAGCGTCGCGTGGCCGCCCGCGGGACTGTCCGACGAGGAAGCGTGGCCCTACCGCTACACCCAGGGCCGCTTCCCGTCCAACGTCCAGGCGCGTCTGGTCGACGACGACGGCACGGTCGTCGCCAACGACGGTGAGGCACTCGGTGAACTGCAGGTCCGCGGTCCGTGGATCACCGCGTCCTACTATTCGCCCGATGGCGCGACGATCGATCCCGACAAGTTCGACGACGGGTGGCTGCGCACCGGCGACGTCGGCAAGATCAGCGCCAAGGGCTTCCTCACCCTGGTCGACCGCTCGAAGGACGTCATCAAGTCGGGTGGCGAGTGGATCTCCTCCGTCGATCTGGAGAACGCGGTGATGTCCCATCCCGCCGTTGCCGAAGCTGCTGTCATCGGGGTGCCGGACGAGAAGTGGGACGAGCGACCGCTGGTGAGCGTCGTACTGTCGCCCGGGCAGGCCGCAACCGCGGAAGAGTTGCGCGACTACCTCTCCGACAAGGTTGCCAAGTGGCAGTTGCCCGAACGCTGGACCTTCATCGAAGAGGTTCCGAAGACCAGCGTCGGCAAATTCGACAAGAAGCGACTGCGCGCCCAGTACGGCGAGGGTGAACTCGAGATCACCTCACTGGTTTGACAGTGCTGCTCTGAGCCTTCGGCACACGACCGAAGCACAACGACCGCGCACCCGCCCTCATCCAGCGGGTGCGCGGTCGTGTGTTCTTCGTCCGTGCTACGTCGACGCCGCCCACTTGTAGGCCGACACCGTGAGGTCGACGAACAGGAACGCAAGCAACCCGAGACCGAGCAGAGGTACGAAATAGCCGACGCCGAGACCGACGACGACGATCGCCGCGATGCCGAGTGGTGGAATCTTGCGAATCGAGCCGCGGGTGGGAACTCGGCCGACGGCGAGCGTCGAACCGCGGGTCGGGCGGCGACGCCACCACATGACGTAGCCCCGAATCACCACGCTGACCAAGGCGACGATCACCGCGAGCAGCAACAACTGGTTCGCCAGGCCGAACATCATGCCCATATGCAGCTGGATGCCCCACGAGGACAGCTTCGCGGCGAGTGGCCATTCGGCAAATCGCAGTTCGTCGCTGATCTGGCCGGTAGCGCCGTCGACCGCGACTGAGTCGATGGCCAACACCCCGGACAACCGTTGCTCCTTCACGACGAACGCTGTCGACTCGGCAGCGGGAATGCTCACCTCGACGGGTCCGTCGATACCGGCCGCTCTGGCAGTTCGGAGCACCGAGTCGATTTGTGCGACAGTGGTTTCCGAGGGACCGGTGCCGGTTGCCTTCGCGCCACCGTGATCACCGTGTGCCGGTGCAGCAGCGCCGGTGCCAAGACTGGAATCCACGACGGGCGTCTTCCAGTTGAACGCGGCCCGCATCTCGTCGACGTTTGCGCCCGCGTAGGTCGACCAGGTGAGACCGGTCGCCGAGAGGAACAGCACCGGTAGCAGAATCCAGACCCCTACCGCACCATGCCAATTGACGGTCCGAGAGTGCCCTTTGCCGCCGCGTCCCGGGGTCAGCAACCTGGCCTCGGCAGCGTTGGCCGTGCGCCGCCGACGGTAACGAACGACCCACAGGAAGAGACCTCCCAGCGCGATCACCCACATCCACGACGCTGCGAATTCGCTGTACAGCCTGCCGGGCTCACCGAGGTGCAGATGTCTGTGCAGTTGGCCGACCCACGCCCGGAAAGGGAGTGCGCCGGAGCTGCCGTACACCGTCGATTCGCCGACCGGATTCGCCGTCGTCGGATCGACGAACACCGCGTGCCGTTCGGATTCGCCGAGTGTGGGGTCCGCGAAGAGGACTCGCGTGGTGGCACCCGATTCGGTCGCGGGCTGGACCGCGACGAGTTCGAGGTCGGGTCGCAATTGTTCGGCCGCGCGCACCTGCTGATCGACGGGAACGTCAGGTCCGGTCGAGTCGACGTGCAGGTAGTCGCGGTAGGCGATGTTCTCGATCGTCGGCGCGATCGCGTAGAGGCCGCCGCTCAGCGCGGCGATCAGGATGAACGGTGCGACAACAATTCCCGCGTAGAAATGCAGGCGGTAGATCAGGCCGCGCCAGGCGGGAAGGGTGGATCTGGATCGGGTCGTGGATTTCGGGGTCGGGGGAGGTACGTCAGGTTGCTCGACCGGTGCTTTCCGGTCGAGTTCAGGGGTCGTCACAACATGCTCGATTCAGGTGTGTGCGCGCAGCGCTGTGCGCTGGTTGGCGCAGGGAAGAGTTACCTCGAAGCGAGGTGAATGGACTTCGATCCGGTCAGGCGAGGGCGGGCGGTGCCCGGGTGCGCAGCGTCGGTGCGACGAGTAGACGCGCGATGATGTCATCGCGGTAGTCGGTGTCGAACCTGCGGGCCGGGCCCGCGATCGGTCCAGGTGCCACAAGCCGGGGCACGATCCGGGCGAGCGTATTGGCCGCAACCCGGTAGCCCTGCTCGGCGTAACGGATGACGACGGCGATTGCCAGCACTGCTGCCGCGTGGGCGCCGAGCATGGTCGGTGGCAGCGACGGACCGTGGTGGTGGTCGGAAGCGACCGACAGCGTGAGGTGACCGAGCGCCTGGCCGAGGACAAGGGCACCGACCAGCGCCGTAGAGCTGTCGCGCAGCGATCGGTGGCGTTTCGACCGGGTGGCGACCAGCGCGCCGAGGCCGGCGCTCATCGCGAGCAGCAGGGTGATTGCGCCCTCGGACGGGGCTTCGCTGGACGCAGCAGCATGTGCCGCAAGGGAGAACGATCCCGAAACGGCACCGACGGACGCGCCACGAACACGCGTCACGCCGGATGCCGAATTCACGGAGAGGACTTTACCGGCAGTTTGCTGTTCGCAACGACGCCGGGACCGTCGATCAGTCGGTCGAAATGTCCATGTCGACGAGGACTTTGCGAAGCAGCTTGCCGGTGGCGTTGCGCGGCAGTTCGTCGAGAAAGACAACTTCGCGAGGGACCTTGTAGCGCGCGAGGTTGTTCTTCACGTACTCCTTGATCTCCTTCTCGTCACGCTTTGCGTCCGGCGAAGGAACGATGAAGGCGCGCAAGCGCTTTCCGAACTCGCGATCGTCGACGCCGACAACGGCGGCGTCGTGGACGTCGGCGCGGTCGGCGAGCAGGTTCTCGACCTCGAGCGGGAAGACGTTCTCGCCGCCGGAGACGATCATGTCGTCGTCACGGCCGTCGACGAACCAGAGGCCGTTCTCGTCGAAATGGCCGACATCGCCGCTCGACAACATGCCGTCGACGATCTCCTTGTTGCGTCCGTCGGTGTATCCGGCAAAACTCAGGCCGCTCGAGACGAAGATCGTGCCGATGGTGTGCGGCGTGCTGACCTTGTTGCGATCCGCGTCGTAGAGCTGAACGCGGCAGCCGACCGGCGGCTTGCCGACGGTGCCGGGGGCAGTGCGCAGGTCCTGCGGCGTTGCGACGGTCGCGACGGCAACCTCGGTGGAGCCGTAGAGGTTGTAGAGGACGTCACCGAAGATCTCGCTGGTTCGCTTGCAGAGGTCGGGCGACAGCGACGAGCCTGCTGCGAAGATGACCTTCAGCGACGACGTGTCGTACTTGGCGAGGATCGCGGGATCGAGGTCGATGATGCGCTGCAGCATGGTCGGTACTACGACGAGCGCGGTCGCCTTGCTCTCGGCGATGCCGCGCACGGTCGCTTCCGGGTTGAACCGGCGTTGGAACACGATGCGGTTGCCGAGGGAGAGGCCGAGCAGAAACTGCGAGAGGCCGGTGCCGTGGAAGATCGGCGCGGCCATGAACATGGTCTCGTTCTGGGGGAGCGGGACACGATCGAGGAACTGTGCCGACTGCAACGGCGAAACCTTGTCGCGCGGGGCGCCTTTCGGCGTTCCGGTGGTTCCACTGGTCAGGATCACCATGCCGCCGGGCTTGGCAGGAGCCGCGATGCCGTCCGTCGAGCGACCCACCGTGAGGTCTTCGATCGTCTTCGAGTCGGCAGGAAGTTCGTGTTGTTCGTCGACCCACGTGAGCACACGCGGGATCTCGGTCGGGATGGCGCTGAGCAGGTCGATGAACTCGCTGTCGTGCAGCACGGCCTTGACGTTTTCGCGCTTGGTGACGTCCGCGAACTGTGGCTTGGCGAAGCCGGTGTTCATCAGCACCAGGCGTGCGCCGATCTTGCCCGCGGCAAGCATGGTCAGGACGAGGCCACGGTGGTCGCGAGCCAGAACGGCGACGACGTCACCCTCCTTGACACCGGCGGCCTGCAAACCGCGGCCGAGCGCGTTGGACTGCTTGTCGAGCTGACCGAAACTGACCGAGCCACGCTCGTCGACGATGGCCGGTGCGGCGGCATGGCGACGGACGCCGTGCATCACGACTCCGGCAGTCGGACCGAATTTGAGGGCGTCGCGAGTCGACTTGAGTGCCTCGTCGGGACGGAGGGGATTGAACATTCCGCGGCGTCGCAGGACGCCGACGCCCTGAACGAGGTCGCCGACCGTGCGAAGTTTCGCTAACGGTGAGGGCAAAGATCCAGTCACGTCGGTACCTCCGGCGGACCTCGAATTCTCGAGGATGACCGCGTTGTCATGAGAATGTGAGCAAACGCAGACTAGCAAAGGCCGCGGTCAGGGGTTTTCGTTCATCTCCACAAGCACTCGCCGTAGGAGTTTGCCGGTGGTGTTGCGTGGCAGTTCGTCGAGAAACACCACGTCACGCGGTACTTTGTAGCGCGCGAGGTGCGCCTTCACGTGATCTTTGAGGCCTTGCGGATCGGGCTCGAAGCCGGGGGCGACGACGACGAAGGCGCGCAGCCGCTGACCGAACTCCGGGTCGGGGACGCCGATGACACATACGTCGAGCACGTCGGCGCGGTCGGCGAGCAGATTCTCGATCTCGATCGGATAGACGTTTTCGCCACCCGAGACGATCATGTCGTCGTCGCGGCCCTCGATGAACAGCATGCCGTTGTCGTCGAAATGGCCGAGGTCGCCGGTCGAGAGCAGACCGTCGATCCGTTCCTTGTCGCGCCCGTCGGTATAGCCTGCGAAACTCGCGCCGTTGGCGGCGAAGATTCTGCCGACCGTTCCGCGTTCGGTGATTTTGGTTCCGGCGTCGTCGTAGAGAGCAACACGGCAGGTCACCGGTGCGAGCCCGGCTGTTCCCGGTGAGCGTTTGAGGTCGGCCGGGGTTGCGACCGTCACGACGGCGCACTCGGTCGAGCCGTAGAGGTTGTAGAGGACTTCACCCAGGTATTCCGACGTCTTACGACTCAGATCGGGGGAGATGGACGAACCCGCTGCGAACACGACCTTCAGTGCGGACGTGTCGTATTCGGCGATCACATCGGGACCGAGGTCGACGATTCGCTGCAGCATGGTCGGAATGACAATCACAGTGTCGCAACGGTTCTCGGCGATGATGCGGAGTGCATCGCGAGCCTCGAAGCGGCGTGTCAACACGATCGTGTTGCGAAGCGCGAAGCCCATCACCATCAGGCCGAGCCCGGTGGCGTGAAATACCGGTGCCGCCGCGAACATCGTCTGCTCGGTGCGCAACGGGATGCGGTCGAGGATCTGAGCCGAGGCAAGCGGTGACACCACCGCTCGCGGAACACCTTTCGGCGTACCGGTGGTGCCGCTGGTGAGCTGAGTGGCGACGCCGGCCTTGGCGGGCGGAGGTAGCGGATTCGTGGGCTGGCCTGCAATGAGGTGCTCCAACGACGGGTCGTCCGTCGGGTCCTCGACCCACGCGACATATTTGGTCGTCGTCGCAGGTAGCGCTGCTGCGAGGGCGGCGAATTCGGCGTCGTAGACGAATACGCCGACCCCCTCGCGCTCCGCGACAGCGGCAAGTTGAGGCGCGGCGAACCCTGTGTTCATCAGGACGAGTCGAGCGCCGAGCTTCGCAGCCGCCAAACCGACGAGGACGAACCACCGTGAGTTTCTGCAGATCGACGCGATGACCGAGGTGTCGTCGAACCCGGCTTCCTGCCAGGCGCGCGCGAGTGCGTTCGATTGCTGGTCGAGTTCGGGATAGGTGAGTGACCCGAGATCGTCGATCAGGGCAACGCGGTCGATCCCGTTGATCGCGTGGGCATGGATCGGGCCTGCGAGCGGTCCATATGCGCGCGCCGCCTTTGCTGTGACGGCGGCGTGGCCGAGCTTGCCGAACGACACCAATCCGGCTCGCCGCATCGCGCCGAGGGCGCCGACCGTTTCGGACAATTGCGCCGCGATGCGCTGAAGAGCCATCGCGTCAGAATGCACGAAATCGGGTCAGGCCGCACCCAGTTGGATGCAACCTGACCCGATTGGGTGCAGCGTGACGGCTCTACTTGAGCTGCGCCGAGGACTTTCCGAGGATGCGACGAGCCACGATCAGCTGCTGAATCTGCTGTGTGCCCTCGAAGATGTCGAGAATCTTCGAGTCGCGGCCCCACTTCTCTAGCAAGGTGCGCTGCGAGTAGCCGATCGCGCCTGCAAGCTCGACCGCCTTGAGGGTGACGTCGGTGCCGGTGCGGCCTGCCTTGGCCTTCGACATCGAGGCCTCCAACGAGTTCGGCTTCTTGTTGTCCGCCATCCACGCTGCACGCAGCGACAGTAGGTAGGAAGACTCGTAGTCGGCTTCGAGACGCAGGTACTCGGCAGCCGCCGCATGCTGGGTGTAGGCGGGTGCGTCGTAGTCGATCTCGACGCCGGCATCGGTGAGGACCTTGCGAAGCTCCTCTAACGCTGCGCGTGCGACACCGACTGCCATGGCCGCAACGAGCGGACGGGTGTTGTCGAAGGTCTGCATGACCCCGGCAAAGCCCTTCTCCACGTTGACTTCCGGGCTACCGAGGATGTTGTCCGCCGGGATTCGGCAGTCCTGCAGCAGCAGCACCGCGGTGTCGGACGCCTTGATGCCGAGCTTGTGCTCTAGACGTGCAACGGAGAGGCCAGGAGCATCGCGCGGTACGACGAACGACTTGATAGCCGCGCGGCCGAGACTCCTGTCGACCGACGCCCAGACGACGATGTGCGTCGAGCGCTCACCGGCGGTGACGAAGATCTTTTCACCGTTGAGGACCCACTCGTCGCCGTCGCGCACCGCGGTGGTGCTGACAGCTGCCGAGTCGGAGCCGAAGCTCGGCTCGGTGATGGCCATCGAGGCCCACACCTTGCCGAAGCGGCCGAGCTGCTCGTCGGTGGCAACCGCTGCGATCGCGGCGTTGCCGAGGCCCTGGTAGGGGATCGACAGCATCAAGCCGACGTCGCCCCACGAGGTTTCGAGTGCGTTCAGCAGTGCAGACATGTTGCCGCCGTTGGAGTTGCCGAGCAGCTCCGTCGCGTGCTTCTTGTCTTCGGCGGTCTCGTCGCTGCGGCCACCGGCGGCGCCGCCGATGTCTTGGGTGCCGGAGTCGCCGAGGCCTTCGATCATGGCGGCCATCGTGTCGAGCTCGACGGGGTAGTCGTGTTCTCCGAGGTCGTACTTGCGGGAAATGGGGCGGAAGATCTCGGTCGCGACCTGATGGGCCTGGTTGGCCGAGAACTTCAGCTTCTTGGGGATTTCGAGATTGATCATGTTTGGGGTTCCTTAGTAGGCAAGCAGCAGCGACGGCGTCAGATCAGGACAACGCCCTCGGCGATGCCGATGGCTCGAAGGTCGCGGTACCAGCGCTCGACCGGGTGTTCCTTGGTGAAGCCGTGGCCGCCGAGCAGCTGGACGCCGTCCAAGCCGATCTGCATGCCCTTTTCGGATGCGAGACGACGCGCGAGCGCCGCTTCGCGTGCAAACGAAAGGCCCTGCTCCGCACGGGAAGCGCCGCGCAGCGTGACCAGACGCATGCCATCGAGTTCGATGGCGATGTTGGCGACCATAAATGCGACAGCCTGACGATGGCTGATCGGCTCGCCGAACGCTTCGCGCTCGTTGACGTAGGGAATGACGTAGTCGAGTACGGCCTGGCCGGTGCCGACTGCCATCGACGCCCAACCCAAACGGGAAAGCCGGATCGCGTCGGCGTACTCGTGCGCACGCTCGTCGGCGTCACTGTCACCGAGGATCGCGGATTCGGAAACGGCGACGTCGGTGAGGATCAGACGGCCGAGGCCGGCTGCCCGCAAGCCCATGCTCGGATCTGCCTCGACGACAACACCTTTGGATTTCGCCTCGACGATGAAGAAGGTCGGGCGACCGTCGAGTGCTGCCGCGACGATGAACAGTTCCGCATCGCCCGCAGCGGGCACGAGGCTCTTGACGCCGTTGATCTTGTAGCCGCTCGGTGAGCGAACGGCCTTGGTCTGCAACGCGAACGGGTCGAACAGCGCACGCGGCTCCGAGACGACGACAGCTGCCGCCGGGACGTTCTCGCCTGTGAAGGCGGGGAGGTAGGTCTTCTGCTGCGTCTCCGAACCCCATTGGGTCAGGGCGACGGCGACACCGCTCGGTGCGAGGATCGGCAGTGCGAGACCCATGTCGCCGTGCGCAAGCGCTTCTGCGACAAGGGAGTTCGTGACTGCGCCACGCTCGCTGGCTGCGCCTTCGAGTTCCTCGGGGACGTTGATGAGCGTGATGCCGAGTTCGGCGGCGCGCTCGAGCAGGTCTTTCGGGGCTGTCGCCGCTGCGTCCGCGTCGTGCGCGGCGGGACGCAGGATCTCGGCAGCGAACTCCTTGACCGTCTCGACGATCATCTTCTGATCTTCGTCAGGAGTGATGTCGAAGTAGTCGGCACCCTTGCTCGCCGACGCGGGGAGGCGGTTCGGCTTGCCGTTTCCTGCAACCTTCTCGAATGCGCGAGTCGCGGCACCGAGGGTGCGGAAACCAGTCTTGGTGCCTTCGTAGGTGACACGGTTGATCGGATCGCTCAGCTTGTACTTCTGAGCCAGTTCCGATCCCGTGATGGTTGTCAGGGCGCGCATTGCCGCACCCATCCAATCCCGCTTCGTAGGGGTGAGGCCAACCGCAGACGTGTCGCGGGGCCTGCGCTTCGTCGCGCTGTTCTGCTTACTCATGATCACCATTTCTCGGTGGCCGGCATGGTCGGTAGCTATCTTACTCCAGAGTAAGGTACGGCGTCGAGCACTGCTGAGAAACCAAATTCGGCGCACAGTTGTGAGAGCCTTGTCACATGCCGATCGCAGCCGGAATCTTCGCGGCCATCGCCGCCGCGCTACACGTGCTCATCTTCGTGATGGAGAGCGTGTTGTGGACCAAGCCCGAGGTCTGGAAGCGGTTCTCGGTGGCCAGTCAGGCGGACGCAGAGGTGTTGCGGCCCATGGCATTCAACCAGGGGTTCTACAACCTGTTTCTCGCGATCGGCATCGTCGTCGGACTGATCATCGGCGGGGACGCTGGTCATGCCCTCGTCGTGTTCGGCTGCGCCAGCATCGTCGGCGCCGCGCTCGTCCTCGCGGTCGGCGGGGCCAAGTATTTCCGCGCCGCGATCATGCAGGGCAGCACCCCGTTGATCGCACTGGTGCTCATCGCCGTTCTCTGATGCGGCTACGCCGCTCGTGCGTCTTTTCGGCGGGCCCGACCTCCGAAAAGACTAATGGGGGTGGATCGGCGGGAACGGTTTCGTGACGGAGCTGTTTCGGGAACGCTGGTTACCGAGCCACCGGCTGGTGAGCACTGTGAAGACTAATGGGGGTGGATCGGCGGGAACGGTTTCGTGACGGAGCTGTTTCGGGAACG